>JAAYBJ010000056.1 GCA_012730105.1 Candidatus Hydrogenedentota bacterium | reverse complement strand
GCCAGATAGCCAACTACCGTAAGTACAAGGAACTCACCCAGGAATGGGTGACTTTGGCTATCGAGTTGTGTAAAATCAGGGCCGACAATCAACCGAACGAATAAAAGAGAACTCGGTACTCACAAGTCAATAAGGTCAATCCGGTCAATGGCGGCTTTGTTCGAGCGGGCGAATGCCTTTGCAGTCGGGAAAAGCCGTGCAACCCCAGAATTCGCCTTTCGCGGACTTCCGGCGGCGCATAGGTTTCCCGCACTGTGGGCACGCGGGCGAAGCTTCCCGGTTTTTCTCCCGGGCTTCGAGGCGCCTGGTGGTCAGCCGCTCGCTGAACCCGCCGGTTTCTTCAAAGGCCGCACCCTGCGCCTCGATCTGGCTTTTAAGCATGTTCAAGGTGCGGCCAATGATAATCAGCATGGCATTGGCGACAGTCAATGGGTCATCGGCGTCAAGCCATCACGCGTACTTCTTGCGCTGTTCGAGCGCGTGACGGGCGGACGCGTGGACCATATCATCGGTGAAGGGCGCCGGATCAAGCGAGACGGCGTTTATCTCCCGGGCCTCGGGCGAATGGGCCGACCACGGCAGCTGGCCGCGGTCAAGAATCCAGATTTCATAGTCGCCGCGCAGTTCACTCAGGCTGGCCCGCGCCACGTCCGTAAGTTTCATTTCAGTGTCTTTCGAAGTGGCCGACCGCTCGGAGCCTTCGATGATGTTCTGTCTTCCGCTACGCGCGGCCTGGGTCATCTGGTCGTACTGGCGGCCCTTCGGATCATAGAATTTGGCGCCGGCCTCGCGGGGGGCCTGGGTGATAAAACGGCGGCAGAACTTCAGTGTTTCCAGCTGGATGATGGTGGCCAGCGTGAAGGTATGCAGTTTGCGGAACCCGCCACGTTTATCGAACAACTCTGCCATGGCCCTTCCTTGCTTGGACTTTATTGACCGGATTGACCTTGTTGACATATTTTCGTCAGTATAGTCAATAAGGTCAATCCGGTCAATACTGGCGCTCCTTTAGACCGCGCGCGCCGCGATCATAAGATCACATTGGACCGGCCGGCCTTCCATTTCTGCAACCGTGGAAGTATCCAGCCCTTCAACCCTTCGGCGAGATAGTAACGCGGCTGGAGCAGGTTATCGTCCGGCGCGATCACCCCCTGTTCCCGGGCGAGCGCCGCAAGGGGCGTGCCGGGATAGATGCGGATGCCAGCGGTAATTTGAAGCATCTCCAAGCGGAGAGAATCGGCGAATTTAAGGCTTTCCTCAACGGTCTCCCGGGTTTCTCCAGGACCGCCGAGCAATAAAAATCCCATGCGCTCGATACCGTGATCCGCAAACCTTCCCGAGATATCGCTAACCTCGTCCGGCGAGAAGCGTTTGTTTAATTGCCGGAGGACGGGCGGCGAACCGCTTTCAAAGCCCAGGCTGACATGGCAGCATCCGGCCGCGGCCATGAGCGCCGCCAGTTCATCATCGACCTGCTTCGGGTAAATGATGGCCTGCCATCGCAACTCCAGTTTTCTTTCCAGAATGCGGCGGCAAAGCTCCTTGGCGTAGGACAAGGGAAAATTGAAAGTGTTGTCCACAAAATAGAAATTGTGGTAACCCGCACCGGCCCATTCCTGGAGCCACTCCACAACCTGCTCTGGATCACGTTTTCGCGATGCCGTCCCTTCAATACGGGGCGTGGAACAATAACTGCAGCGCAGCGGACAGCCCCGGCGCGTCTGCACCGGAATCCAGGCCCCGGGTATTTTGGCCGCCGAAGGGCGCAGAAAAGCGGTGTCCGGAAGCGGCCAGGCATCCAGGTCGCGTGAAAACGCCGTCTTGGGCGTCCAGCTGCGGCCGGGCAGGACGATTCCCTCAATATCGCCGGGATCGCCGCCCTGTTCCAGTTTGCCTAGCAAACTTACGAAAGCGGCCTCGCCCTCGCCCGCAATGCCCATATCCGCACCCAGGTACGCGAGCGCACTTTCGGGAAAGATGCTGAATCCTGCGCCGCCGACAATGAGCGGCGCGGCCGTCAGTTCTCTGCAGGCGGCAAGGATCGCCCGGCTGTCTTCCAACAGGAACCGGCACCTCTCCATGTTCTGGTCATCAATATTGCGCACGGAAACACCGATGCATTCCGGGCGAAATGATGTGACGGCCTGCTTGAGCGCGACGCCGGGATCCGGCTCCCCCATCAGGTCAAGCAGGACGGCGTTATGCCCCGCCCGCACGGCGGCTTCCGCCACACAGGCAAGCCCCAGCGGCAGAACGGGCATGTTGACCTGCTCCGTATTGGCCGATATGAGAAGCACTTTCAACGACGGCATCCTCTTGGATTGTGGTAACGGTCAAAAACAGGCCTGGGCTTAGCGCGACGCCGGCAGCAGATGTACTGCGTCCGCAATGACATGGCCGTCCGCGCCCGCGTTGGAAATACAGATTGTCGCTTCCTTGTCGAAAGAAAAGGTGCCCAGGGACCGGAACGGCGCCTGCGAGCCCGGATCCTCCTTCTGGTTCAGGCGGATTTCGGCGGTGCCCTCCGCATGCGTTATCGTGACCAGGACATTGGATGCCCGGTTCGGGTTGGGCGTGTAACTGACGCGCACCTCATAGGATCCCGGAGCGGGAACGGGGAGGGTGTAGTGCGCCTCTGCTTTTCCGCCGCCCGGTCCGCCGTCATGGAGGTAGTTCAGCCCGACCATGCCCGGGACGGAGGACGAGATGCCCCAGTTTCCCTCCCGGGTAGACTGGGGATTGTCCATCACGATACCAGGCAATTTTTTGGGATCGATATTGGTTTTCCCGTCCAGCACAATGTCCAGCACCTGGCCGTCGGCCAGCAGGCGCGCTGACAGCACGGCATAGTCCAGCCGTTGCACCGGCACATCCGCATCCAGGGCGAGCACGGCGGCCGTCGCCGCCGACTGGCCGAGAATCATGAACACAGGTTCCATCCGGATGGAACCGAAGGAAATGTGAGACGAGGAGACGCACACCGGCACCAGCAGATTGGCACACTCGGCTTCTTTCGGAATAATGGCGCCGTAATCGATGGGGTATGGCCCGCCCGGACTGATCTGCACATCGCCCTCGTTGCGCGCGCAGGCACGGCCTGATTCGTCCCGATCCACATACCGCTGCGTATTATGGGAGTCCATGTTGTAGGAACCCATGCCGACAGGACGGGACGTTTCCTTGATCCGGCGCAGATGCAATTCGGTGACCACAAAATCGCTCACCATGCGGCGGGCCTCGCGCACGTAAATCTGGTGCGGCCAGTGCCCGTTATCCGTGAATTCATCCTTGGCCAAACCCCATCGGCTCATTTCTTCGCGCACATCCTCGGCCACACGCGGGTCGTTGGCCAGGTACCAGAAATATCCCTTCTGGTAGTCTTCATGTTCCCGCAGGATCTCGCGGCGCCGTTCATAAGACGCCTCGGGATAGTCGTAATTCATGCCGATATTATCCGTGCTAAAGGCGCCGTTGTTGTTCGTGTCCGTTTTATGGTTGGGAAGATAATCAAATTTGTGAAACATATCGCGGTAGCCCAAATCAATATAGCGACCCAGCAATTCATACTGCAGCGGGTCGTATTTGTCCGGCTTGGGAAAGGGGACACGGTTTTCGGGCACCGTGGTCAGGCAGACCCGATAGTTATACGCCTGCACGCGATGATCTCCTTCGCCGTCTTCTCCGGGCGCGCCGTCATGGATGCGCGGCAGCAACCCGCTGGCTGGATCGCCCGGCGCCACATAGGGGTCCACGCAGGCCTTAAATTGGTGATGCACCGCGTTGGCCGTCTGCACGCCGTTCAGGGTTTCTCCATATTGGGCGTTTGACTCGCGCCCCACATGGTAAGACACCCCGGCGGCCGCCATCAGGTCGCCTTCATAGGTGGCGTCTATGAACATGCGGCCGGCATAGGTGTTGCCGGAAAGGGTGGTGATGGAGACGATACGGTTGCCGTCCTTAACCACGCCCTTTTCCCGGTCCAGCCATTCATCCCGCTGCACCGGCAGTGCGAACTCCGCTACAATTTCTTCAAATACCTGTTCGGCCACATGAGGTTCAAAAACCCACATGGTCCGGTATTCGCCGTCCATGGCTGGCACGCCCTGGCCCCGGTTCCCAAAGGCATCGCGCGACTGCCAGCGCCATGCCTCTTCCCGTTGATACTGTTGCCAGACCCGGTGGTAATAATCGCGGGACAAACCGCCGATGACCGCTTTGTTGCCTGTATCCGTAAAACCGAGCCCGCCGCTGGTCAACCCGCCCAGATGCTTGTCCGGCGACACGACCACAACGCTTTTGCCCATCTCCACCGCCTGCATCGCGGCGATTATCCCCGAGGAGGTGCCGCCATACACCACCACGTCATAGGTCTGCGGTCCGGCCGCAATCGCCGAGACCGAAGCGCACATAAAAACAAGCAACGCTTTTTGAATCATAGTGTATTTCTTTTCATATTTAATGCTTCATGGTAACATAGCGAGAAATGTCATGAAACCCAATCGTTTTCTGCAGGAAGTAAATATTGGAAAGAACGGAACACGGTCTTTTATTACAAAGACGGGGTTTCATCAACTGAAGAGCCCTTTGTGAAATATTTTTCCGGCAAAGTGAGGGATAAAATTGGATGAAGTAGGTCACAAAATAATTGTGCTTTCCTATTAATCCCGAATTGCGTCATATGGCATAGATCCCTGAAAGTATCTGTACCACCAGTTATCTGTTCCGCGATGGGAATATAGTCCAGCCCATATTTTTCTGCAATCTGGTATAGAATATGGTTACTCGCGTTGATGTAGGATATATAGGTGGACAAATTGAAGGCAGGCAAAAGCCACTCACTGTTGGCGTTATATACAAAGTACTGTTGCTCGGCCGTGCTAATCTTTCCCGTATTTGGATGGGCAATCGAAGCAAGAACAACAGTTATACCACGGCGCAAAGCCAATTGAATAAACAGTTCCAGAGGAAATCCCATATTTATGTAGTGCTTCCGGGAAAAGGTATCAGTATTTGGTGAAGTCACGCTGGGACAGAATACCCTTATGAACCTTGATATACTCGGAAGAATATTAATGTGTTCGCTCGAATATTGCAGTAAGGTGTCATTTACACCAAGATGTAGAATAAACATGTTCGGTTGTAGCGCGGCATAATCATTAAAGCGAAGCAAATGTGTATAAGCAAAGGTGCCTGGGGTACCCGCATTGAGAACTTCTATCCCGCACCCCGGCATTGATTTTTTTAGGAGTTTCTCAAGCATACTCGGATAAGTCTCTTCCTTGGTATATCCTTCTTCCGTAGTGGAACCACCAACACATACGATTCTGAAGATTTGCTCAGGTTTAGGAACCTGCACACTATCATCATAGAAGCCAAACTCGTTGGTAGAAAATGAGGAATTACATTCCATCGGGTAATAGTTCGGCTTATATTTATAGTTGTGAACCACCCAGCGGTTCGATGCATCGATTTCCTCGTCGTGTGTTGATGCCAGTTCAGGGTGGAATTCAAAGAAAACAAAAACCGACTTGTGCACACCTTCCTCCTGTAGAGCGGGAAAGCAGACGAATTTTAATGGCTCCCCATCCGGATTGATCGTGGTTGAGAAACGGATTTGACCGTCTTCCAGTGTTTTTGCGATGGCTTCATGAAGCGACTCAAGAATGGGCGTCCGCAAAAGCATCTGGTGGAATAGAAATTTCTTGAATCCAGTCAGCAAAGATTTAAAGAAACCATAGACTTCCCTAACATGGTACTGTTGGTCAATCCTCAAAATTACTTCCCCGTTCATCTGTGCATAGGCTTCCCGTGCCAAGGGAGTCATCTCCACCGAAAGGAGCCGTCGTTTTTGCTGTTCTTCCACAGGGAGATAAATGTCACGGGGTCCCCAGTCAAGCACTTGCTGCAAAAACGGGTCCGACGAAAAATCTGTCGTGGCAATTTTGCTATTATCATCCCATCCGTTGGGCACTCCGACTTTGTCTTTATCCGCTTGGGAATCATTTCCCTTTAACGGTAAAGGTTGATGGTTCTTGTAAGCAACAAGCAATGGATTATGGTGTTCCCGCCACAATTCCGTTGTGAGGGCAAGTAGATCTAACGATAAAAATACTGCAAGAAACCACAACACTCCTGTGACTGGATAAAAAATCCCATATTTCAGTATTTTTTTTTTAATCATGGAGACGAATCTCTTGGAATTCCAGTGTTGACCGATAAAGCAAATCCAGAATAAAACTTCTATATATTATCCTACCTGTATTGGGGATATCCATCTGAGCCCAAATTTAATGTCTGCCTACAACCCGGGGTATAGAACCGCTTTGCCTTCGTTTTGATGCAACTTCTTGTTCTTGATATCAAGGGGCCGGACATGAAATTTATATTACATCGCTGTTGACCCCGTCCAACAGTCATCTGACAGTCACGACATCGCCCTGATTCATAAATGATTTGCGCCCTCTCCCTGTATTCATGCATCATAGACTTTACAGGAGAGTATCACCATGATTTGTATGTACCTGCTGCTTGCTTCCACACTATCCGGAACGGCCCCGGTAATGCTGGAAACCGTCGACATCGCCCCGGTCTGGTCGGGCCATCCCGTCGGGTTCTGCCTGTATACGCACAAAGATATTCAGCTGGCGGCCTTTTACGATGCGGACCGAAACATGACCGTCGCGAAACGCGCACTGGAATCAAAGGACTGGCAGATGGTCCGGCTGCCGGAACAAGTTAAGTGGGACAGCCACAATTCCATCGTAATGACTGTGGACGACAAGGATCACATACACCTGAGCGGCAATATGCACGTGAATCCCCTGGTCTATTTCCGGACCAAAGAGCCACTGGATATTGCCACCTTCGAACGGCTGCCCATGGTGGGCGACCGGGAGGACAGAGTCACCTATCCCAAGTTTATCCGCGGCGCCGGGGGAGAGCTGCTCTTTTGCTACCGCGACGGCAGCAGCGGCAACGGTGAAGAACTTTACAATATCTACGATCCGGAGTCACGGCAATGGCGCCGTTTTCTTGATACGCCGCTCACTTCCGGGGAAGGGGAACGCAACGCGTATATCATCGGGCCGGTAAAAGGGCCGGGCAACCGTTTTCATATCTGCTGGGTGTGGCGCCTGACTTACGAATGCGAAACGAATCACCACTTGTGTTACGCGGCAAGCGACGACCTGCGCAAGTGGTACTCCGGCACAGGCGCGCCATTGACACGGCCCATCACCTTCTCCGCCGCGGACACCATTGTGGACCCGGTGCCCATGAACGGCGGCATTATCAACGGCAACACCCGGCTCGGTTTTGATTCGTTGAAACGCCCCGTGGTCAGTTATCACAAGTTTGACCGAAAAGGAAACACCCAGATCTACAATGCCCGCCTGGAAGAGGGGCGCTGGGCCATCTACCAGGCAAGCGACTGGGACTACCGCTGGGAATTCAGCGGGGGCGGTACGATCATTTTTGAGATCCGACTCTCCGGTGTGTCGCCCCACGGCGAAGGCACCCTGCGCCAGACCTACACCCACAAGAAATACGGTTCCGGCGCCTGGCTGCTGGATGAAAAGGACCTGCGCGTGTTGTCGCCGCTCAAACTGCCGCCGGCCTATCCGCCTGAGTTGGGGAAAGTGGAATCCACCTTTGAAGACATGGCCATACGCCGCGCCTCGGACAGCGGAACGTCCGGGGAATCCGGGGTACGGTATTTCCTGCAGTGGGAAACCCTGCCCCAGAACCGGGACAAGCCCCGAAAAGGCGCGCCACCCCCGCCGTCCCTACTGCGCGTGGTAAAAATGAAAGGGGCGGAATAGTTCCCCACGGCGCGATCATTCCTCCACGGCGGTCTTCTTCATAGAGCGGAAAACCTTTCGCAGATCGCTGAGTGAATACGGTTTGGGCAATGTGCCGATCAATTGGGGCCCTGAAAATTCCCGCTCATGATTGACTGTGCTGTAGCCGCTTGCGATCAGGACACGCACGCCGGGATCGATGCGCCTGAGTTCTCGAAATGCCGCCGCCCCGTCCATGACGGGCATGGTCATGTCCAGCACCACCAGCCGGATATCCTCTCTATGCTGCAGGTACTGTTCCACAGCTTCGGCTCCGTTGGCGGCGGTCAGGACATTGTAGCCTTCTTCGGCGCCCGCGATACGGCACATGTCATGCAGGGGCACTTCGTCGTCCACAAACAGAATGGTGTCACCCGCTTCCAGATCCAAGGCGCGGGCCGCGCTTTCCCGCTGGCCTGGTCCCTCGGGGACTTCATCGACCGCCTGAAGGAAAAGGCGGAAACAAGAGCCCTTGCCGACTTCGCTGGAAACCGCGATGCCGCCGTTGTGGGCCCGTATGATTCCGAGCACGGCGGCCATACCCAGCCCGCGGCCCGTAGGTTTGGTGGTAAAGAAAGGATCAAACAGTTGTTTGCGCGCTTCCTCGTTCATGCCGCAACCCGTGTCGGTAACCTCGATAACCACATACTCACCGCCATCGCCGGGCGGAACCAGAAAGACGTCCTCCCATTCTCCCGCTGTGCGGGTTTTCCGACTGACATGGACGGAAACAGTGCCCTCGGCTTCGCCTACGGCTTCCGACGCGTTCAGAACCAGGTTGAGCATCACCTGCCGCATTTGCGACGGATCACCCTTGATGGGGGGAATCTTCTCCCCGACATTCATCTCCAGCCACACATGCTCCGCGATGACTGACCGTAATAAGGGCTGCAATTCCCGGAAGAAGCGGTTGGGATACAGAATCTCCGTTACCAGCGGGCCCCGCCCCGAATAGGTCATCATCTGGCGGCACAAGGCGGAAGCATGCTCTGTCGTCTGCATAATCAGGTCAAGCCGCCTGCAAATAGGATCCTCTTTACCCAGAGTGTCCCGGACCAGTTCCGCGTTGCCGAGAATGACCGTCATCAGGTTGTTGAAATCGTGGGCCACGCCCCCGGCCAGAATACCCATGCTCTCCAGCCTGCGTGCCAGCTGGACTTGCCGTTCCAGGGAGAGACGGATTTCCTCCGCACGGAGTCGCTCGCTGATGTCCCGGGCGACGGCAAAATACGCGGGATGTCCTTTCCATGTCCCGGCCACGATACTCGTGCCGACGGGAATTTCCCGGCCGTCACGGGTGCACAGGAAACTGTCCTGGGTGTTCTTTTTGCCTTCGGACATTTCCCTAAGCCCGTTTTCCGTATCCTCCCAAGTGTGTTCCGGCATGAATGTCCAGATGAAATGGCCGGCGAGCTCCGCTTCCGTGTAGCCCAGTTCATTAGCCGCCGCCGGATTTGCCCGCAAAATACGGTAGTCTTCATCCAGTACAAAAATCATGTCCCGAATGGAAGCGAACAAGGCGGCCAGGTTGGCCTCGCGTTCCCGGGTGGCGGCCCGCGCCTGTTCCCGGGCAATGACCTGCCCCACCTGCCCCGCCAGGGTTTCCAGCCCCGTTCGGGCATAGAGAGGCACCTGCTCCAGACTGCGGGAACTTACATTAATACAGGCGATAATCGTATCATTATGCTTCACGGGGATAATGCCGACGGCTTTTAGCCCCTCCTGTTGACCTAATCCATCCTTCGCCAGAATGCTCTTACCATAACAGGTATATACGGGCTCTCCCTGAAATACAATCTTCGAGTTCGTACTGTCCACCGGATAGTAACCTGCCTCCTGGACAAACCATTCCGGCAAGCCGGCGTGACAGGCGAGGCGGATAGAACCATCTTCAATATCCCTCACATAAATACCGCCGGCGTCCATTCCCGAAATGGTCATGGCCGTGCGCAGACAGAGGGTTAGCGTCTCCTCGAGCCCTGTGGAATGGCTCAACGCCACGGACAGGTTATGCTGCTCCCGCAGTAAGAGTTCCGACTGAACCTGCTCAGTGATATCCGAAATGAAGCAATTCAGAAAGAGGAGCTTTCCCGCATCATCAAAACTGCCGCGGCCCCGTTCGCGCACCCACACCGCATCACCAGACCCCCGGCACAGCCGGTATTGAACCACGTAGGATTTCCCGGCCGCGATCCGTTCCTCGACCGGCGAAAATGCGGCGCGGTTATCCGGGCATATCAATTCGGCATAGGAACGCCGTTTTTCCACAAAGTCTTGCGCCGGATAACCGGTGAGCGATTCAATGGCTTCACTTGCATAAAGCAGGGTATGGGCGTCATCATTCAGTCTGCGGCAGACCACCCCGGGCAATTGCTCGACCAGTCCCCTGAAATGGGATTCGCCGGCTGCAAGAGCCGCCGTGGTTTCCTCCAGGGACTTGAATATAAGGTGCAGTAAGATGATTCCGCAGAGCAACAACAACGTCAGAACCGCTAGGGCGATCAGATCCTGAAGACCCCCTGGCAGCGGATAGCTTCCGCCCCGAAAAACATACGCTGAAACCACCGTCCGCCGCAATGCGCCGGCCAGAATGGCGATAAGCCCTATTACCAGCACAATACGGCGCCACCTCGTGCTGCGATACCAATAGATCAGCAACCCCAGCGAAACCAACTGGATTGCCGCAATTGTCCCTAAAATAACCGTTTTCAGCATAGACACCCATTTCCCATCGCCGACTAAAAAACATTCCCATTGGCCTAGTGTATCAAAAAAAGCATCACAATAGGAATCAAATGAAAGAAATGTGATTAAGAAGGGATCATGCTATTTGGGTCTTTCCCCGCAAGTGATGTACCATGGTTTCCCATCTTGCATGACAAGGCTGGAGGCGACTACCGGCACAATCACGCGGGTGAAACCGCCGTACCCGGCGAGGAGGAAGGATTCATGGTGCACGGGCCATTGCTGGTCGTGATTCTGGCGGCGTCGGTGTTGTTTATTGTCGCCGCAACCGCCAAGTTCAAACTGCATCCGTTCCTGGCGTTGCTGGCCGCCGCGTTCCTGGTCGGGCTGCTGGTGCGGATGCCCCTGGGCGATTTGGTGACAACCATCAACACGGGCTTCGGCAACATGATGCGGCAAATCGGACTGGTCATTGTCATTGGCACCATCATCGGCGTGTTCCTGGAAAAATCGGGCGCCGCCTTGCGCATGGCGGAAACCGTGCTTCGCGTGGTGGGCGAAAAACGGCCGCAGATCGCCATGTCCCTCATCGGTGCGGTCGTCAGCGTGCCTGTTTTTTGTGATTCGGGGTATGTGATCCTGTCCAGCCTGAACAAGGCCATCGCCCGGCGCGCCCGCGTGCCGCTGGCATCCATGGCGGTGGCGCTGGCCATGGGCCTGTATTCCACCCACACGCTGATACCACCCACGCCGGGGCCCATTGCCGCGGCGGGTAACATCGGCGCGGCGGATTACCTGGGCCTGGTCATGCTCTTCGGGCTGCTGGTGTCCGTGCCCGCCATCGCGGCGGGCTATTTTTGGGCCACCCGTGTGGCCGCGCGCATTGCCATTACCGGCGAGAACGAAGACGTATCCCCGGACGAAAACGGCGTGCAGCCCGAATCCCTGCCTTCGGCCTGGAAGGCCTTTGCGCCCATAGCGGCGCCGGTGGTGTTGATCGCCGCCGGCTCCATCATCAGCGCCCTGAAATACGAGGGCTTCGGCGCCCAAGTCGGCCTGTTTCTGGGCGCCCCCGTTGTGGCCCTGATCGTGGGCCTTCTTTTCGCCCTGCTGCTGCCGGCCCGTTTCGACATGGCCCTGCTAAACACATGGACCGCCGAGGGGATCCGCCACGCGGCGCCAATCCTGCTGATAACCGGTGCGGGCGGCGCGTTCGGCGCGGTGCTGAGCGCCACGCCCCTCGCCGAACTCATCAAGGGACTCGCCGGCGGCGGCTTGATGGGCGGGCCCTTTGTCCTCCTGGTGCCCTTTGTCGTGGCCGCCTGCCTCAAGACCGCCCAAGGCTCCACCACGGCCGCGCTCGTGGTCACCTCGGCGTTGGTCGCTCCGTTCCTGCCCGAGCTGGGCGTCACGTCCCCCGTGCAGCTCGCCCTCATGGTCATGGCCATCGGTTCGGGCGGGATGATCGTTTCCCATGCGAATGACAGTTATTTCTGGGTGGTCGCCCAGTTCAGCGGCCTGGCGGT
>JAAYBJ010000055.1 GCA_012730105.1 Candidatus Hydrogenedentota bacterium | reverse complement strand
GAAGTACCCGCCGAAGGCGAGGGCGAGATACCCGCCGAAGGTGAAGGCGAAGCGTCTGTCGAAGGCGAGGGTGAAATCCCAGCCGAGGGCGAGGGCGAAACGCCTTTGGAAGGCGAAGGTGAAATTCCTGCCGAAGGCGAAGGTGAAATTCCCGCCGAGGGTGAAGGTGAAACGCCTGTGGAAGGTGAAGGCGAAGTACCCGCCGAAGGCGAGGGCGAGATACCCGCCGAAGGTGAAGGCGAAGCGCCTGTCGAAGGAGAAGGTGAAGTTCTACCCGAAGGCGAAGGTGAAGTCCTGCCCGAAGGTGAAGGTGAAGTCCTGCCCGAAGGCGAGGGTGAAATTCTGCCCGAAGGTGAGGGAGAGATTCTGCCTGAAGGCGAAAGTGAAGGCGAAGAGGAAGACGACGGCTGTGGATGTGGATGCAACAAAAATGCGCCTTTCCCGAACGCCATCAAGCGAACACTGGGCGATTTCCTGCTGCTGGGCGTCACCTTGGCCGTCCTGTTCGGTGTGTGGTCGACCACAAGCCGAGGCTAAACCGTATATCAGGCTGCGACTTTAACCCATAAGTCGCAGCCATTCTTGAAAAAAGTGCCGGGTCACGGTGATTTGCATGAGCAGAATCATCGCGGCCCGGCAGATGTTTTGGCCCAGCACAGAGAAGCAACGGTGTTTCTTCTATAACTCGGAAGCACTTCATTCAGGCATGTGTTTGCCCTTTTGTCAACAGCAAATCCATGCAAGGTCCCGCCACAGGACCCGCCCGTTTTTCTCAGTGTATGCTTTCGTCTTCTCGTTCTTTTGGGTGGCGCAAAAAAAATACGGTACTGAGAATGTCTTGACGTTTTCCCCATTTTTAGGTATAGTGAAGCGTGGTATAATCTGTACAGTGTGTATACGCACGGGTCTATTTTGTAGTGAGTGGGAAAAAGGTAATGCAAACGCTTCAGGAGGATTCAATCATGGCAGGTCCAGTCTGTCGAGGTAACAAACACGCGGTGTCCCTTATTCTGACGGTGGTGCTTGTGACGGGCATGGCCGTTTGGGCAAATCCGCCGGAAACGGTGAACGTGAACGGTTCCCTCGCGGATGCCGGGGGAATACCTTTAACAGGCGCCCGAGTGTTCCAGGTCCGCATGTTCGATGCGGAAACGGAAGGCACTCAATTAGGCGCGGACCTGGCCGGAACAGTGGAACTTTCCGCTGAAGGCCTGTTCAGCCTGCCCATGGTGCTGCCGCCGGAAGCCCTGGCCGCCGCGGAGCTATGGTATGAACTCGCCATTGACACCGATGTGCCGCCGGATGGGGATGCAACGGATGACCTGTTTCCCGGGCGCATCCGGGTGCACAGCGTTCCCTTCGCGCTCGAAGCCGGCACGGTGTTGCAAGTGGACGCGGGTACTATCGGCAACGGCATGGTGGACAATGATGAATATGGCCGTCTTGACGGCGTAACGGCGCCCATTCAAAGCGCTATCGACACCAAGGCTGATGCGGCGGCGTTGACGGCGCATGCCGACGACCTGTCCAACCCCCATGGGGTGACGAAGGCGCAGGTGGGCCTGGGGGCTGTGGATAACACGTCCGACTTGGCCAAACCGGTAAGTCTGGCCGCTCAGGAGGCCTTAAATGCCAAAGCCGACGTGGCTGCATTGACGGCGCATGCTGACGACCTGGCCAACCCCCACGGGGTGACGAAGGCGCAGGTGGGCCTGGGCGAGGTGGATAACACGTCAGACCTGGCTAAGCCGGTGAGCACGGCCACCCAGGCCGCTTTGAATGCCAAGGCGAATGCGGCAGCCCTGACGTCGCATACAGGCAATGTGACCAATCCCCACGCCGTGACCAAGGCGCAGGTGGGCCTGGGTGATGTAGACAATACGTCCGATATGGACAAGCCGGTGAGCACGGCTGCCCAGGCAGCTTTGGATACGAAAGCCGACGACGAGGCTTTGACATCGCATACGGACAATCTGTCGAATCCCCACGGGGTAACCAAACAACAACTGGGCCTCGAAAATGTGGATAATACGGCGGACTTGGATAAACCGGTGAGCACGGCAGTCCAGACGGCATTGGATGCCGACAGCGCAGCGCTGACAACCCATACGGATGATATGTCGAATCCCCACGGGGTAACGAAGGAGCAGGTGGGCCTGGCGAATGTGGATGATACTTCTGATGCGGACAAGCCTGTCAGTATCGCGGCTCAGGCCGCCCTGGACGAAAAACTGCCCCGCGTTTCTGAAAACTGTGTCGTCGTCAAGGTAACCTCCGATGCTGCGGTAAACGGTACAAACCTGCTCGCCGCCTATGAGGAAGCTTCGGCGTTACGGCCGTATGGCATTGCGCTGGGCCCGACCAACCGGGCCGTCGTGCTGGTGCCCCCGGGAAAATACAATCTTGTCGACGGGCCGCTTACGATGGATACGGAATACGTGGATCTCGTCGGCCTGTCCACCGCCAGTGACGACCAATATATCTGCCGCGACTTCCATGTGCTGGTTCAGACCGCCCAGGATGTCCATATTGAAAATCTGGTGTTTCACTATACCGGATGGTCTGGTGCTGTGTTCGCCTATCAACCCGGTGCGAATTGGGACGACGGGATGCCCCATACCGGTTCGCCCGCAGCCACACGCATCCGCAACTGTAAATTCCGGGCTAACATCGCAAGTATGCGGGAAAGCGTGGAATACGCGGGTACCTATGAAAATTGCACGGCCGAGGGCGCCTATACCTTCGGCGGTAACGCCAGCGGCATCGCGAGCGGTACGTTTATCAACTGCAAGGGTGGCGTTTACGCCTTCGGCAGTGTGGGCGTGGCCAGCGGCACCTTTGTTAACTGCACAGGCGGGGATTTTTCCTTTGGCTACAATGGCACGGCTAGCGGTGCTTTTACTAACTGCGTTGGCGGTAATGACTCCTTCGGACTCGTTGCGAGCGGCACCTTCACCAATTGTAGGGGCGGTGATAACGCCTTTGGCGGCGCCAGTGGCTCTGCGGATGGCGGCAAGTTCTACTATTGTGTCGGCGGCGCTAACAGCTTTGCAACCGCCGGGGCGCCGGCGCCGATGCATCTGTATTGCGTCCGGGACAACGTGGCCTGGCCGTGATCTCTTATGCGGACGTAATAATCAATAAGGCATGAACGTGTGAACTTAAAACATCCAGCGGCTGACAGGATATACGAAACGCGGAGAGGAAAGTATGCAGAAATCACCTTGGCGGATCGGCTTGCCTATGTCCGCCATGAGATTTGCGTATCCTTCCCCTGTCACCGGCGTCTGTGCCGTGGGGCATGCGCTAACTCAATTTTGAATAGTGTTACGTAAGGAGTCAGATTCATGATAACGAACAAGTTCGTTCTCCTGCTTGTGGCGTTGTTAACGATCCCGGCTGTTTGTATGGCCTCTGCCGACACCACCAATGCGGACGGCGCGCTTTTAGTGCTGCCCTCGGCGGATACATGGTCTGGTGGGGCCCTTACGAATATGGATGGAAATGCGATTCGTTTGTTGGGTATGTATTACACGGGTGGTGATTTCTGGAATCCGGACGGCGCCCGATTAACCCTCTCCCCAGTGGTGACCTATGAACCTGCCGCTGAAGGTGAAGGCGAAGCACCCGCCGAAGGCGAAGGTGAATTACCTGCCGAAGGCGAAGGCGAAGTGCCCGCTGAGGGCGAGGGCGAAGTGCCCGCTGAAGGCGAAGGCGAAGTACCCGCTGAGGGCGAGGGCGAAGTACCTGCTGAAGGCGAGGGCGAAATGCCCGTTGAAGGCGAGGGCGAAATGCCTGCTGAAGGCGAGGGCGAAGTGCCCGCTGAAGGCGAAGGCGAAGTGCCCGCTGAAGGCGAAGGCGAAGTACCTGCTGAAGGCGAAGGCGAAGTACCTGCTGAAGGCGAGGGCGAAGTGCCCGCTGAAGGCGAAGGCGAAGTGCCCGCTGAAGGCGAAGGCGAAGAAGATGCCTGCGGATGCGGGTGCAACAAGAGCCAAAGTATTCCGGAGGGTATCAAACGGCAACTGGGCGATTTCCTGCTGTTGGGCGTGGCCGTGGTTTCCCTGTTCAGCATACAGTCAACCAGAGGCTCTCTATAAAGCACCCATAAGACTGTGTTTGTTTGCCGAAATAGATGTGGCATGTAGATGAAGAAGTACGGGGCCGCGGTGAAGCGTGAAAAGCGGGTCATCGCGGCCTCGCTCTTTTCTTGCGCTGAAGGATGCGGGTGGCCCAGTTATTTTCCATCGAAAGGCAAGAAGGCTGATGTTTCCTGTGACAATCCGGCCTGTAGTATCCTGAGTGTGCCGGAAGCATTGAGCGGCATGACGCGAAGGGCGTTAAACCCGTTTTCTTGTGTCTTTACGGGGACTTCCAGGCGCGTTACTCCCGGTTCAATTCCCCGTGCGTCGAGAATAGAGGCGGGCATTTTCGGAAGCAGGCCGGCAATATCGGCATCCTTCATAAAAAGTACATAATAGGGGCCGCTTTCAACTTCCAGATGGAGGGCCGCATCATGGCGCAGGTGGCCCCAAGCAATTTCGACGCCCCCTTTGTCCGCATCCTCCGGTGCTGAAAGAAGAACTGCTTCAGGGCCGTTTCCAACCTGGGCTGCGGAGAGACGCTTCAAATTTGGGAAGCGGCAGAGGTCTTTATCGATAAGGTGGTCGTAAGAACCCAGGTGGAAATGGGCGATGGTTTTCCAACGTTCAAGGGAGAGCAGGGGGCCCCGCACCACGAGCGACAGGCGGTCGTAATAGGCGGCGAGACCCGGATCCGTAATTACGTTCCGACCCGTTGACAGACTATCGTTATACCCCTCGGGCACATGGCGCCAGAAATGACCGATACGCCATTTCGGGGCATACAGGGCAGGCAGCCTCGCCAGCAACGGGTCGCTCAGGGCATACAGGTCAATAATGTGCGTTGTGGGTCCGGCCATATATCCGGACATGCCTGTGGTGTCACGTTCAACAACCTGCAGAGGAGCCCTTTCAGCCTCCGCGCGCTTCTTACCAATGACGGTTCTGTCACTTCCCGGCTTTGAAGATTCCGGTGCCGCCAATCCTGTTTTCCGATAATAGAAGGCCCGTTCATCGGCGATGAGGAAGGAGTCAAGTATTGCGCTTGTGTCTTTTCCATACTGGGATCCGCTCAAGACAGTCGGCCGGGGAGTCATCGTGCCGAGCGCTACCGTAAGCAGCAAGAGGCCCGCACCCAGTTTCGGGCCGACCCGGAACGGCATCCTCGCCAACAGTACAAGGCCGAAAACCAGGGGCGGCGTCAGGAACCGGCCGCTCATGAAATCGCCTCCTATTCGGACAATATAGAGGAGATAAAGGATGATTCCCAATGCCGCGGGGAAGAGTTGAAATTGTCTCAGGGCGAAGGGTAATACCCCGGCAAGAATAATAGCCGTCAATGTTAGCGGGTCGCGGGAAACAGAGTTTTGCAGGTAGCGCAGACCCTGTATCCAGAGTTCACCTGCCGGAATGCCCGTACCCAGCTTGGCATAGGCCGTGTTGGGGAAAAGAAACCCGTAGTACAGCAGCGAAAAGACGAGCCATGCTGCCAGGGGCACAAAGCCCGCGGCAAGGGCGGCGACTGCCTTCTTGTCGCGGTATCCATACCACGCATGGAGCAGACAGGGAAAGAAAAAAAGCGCGAGATCCGGACGTGTCAGAATACCAAGTGCCGACGTCAGCGCAATTAAAAACAGCCTGAGATATCCCCCTTCCCCGCGGGAATAGAGCGTAAGAAAAACAAGGATGAGCAGATGGGATAACGGGTTTTCCAGCCCCGAGGTGCTGTAATCAATGAACGCGCGGGAGAAAAGCAATACGGCAAGAAGCGGCGCCGTCTTTAGGATTTCGTCACGCCCGGATAAGCAGAAAAGGATTAGCATGACAAGCGTCAGGACTATGGAAAGAAAAAGCGAGGTGTAATAAAGTTCGCCGCTAAACCAGGAACATGCGGACAATAGAAAGAACCAAAGAGGATGGGTAAATGACTGAACCCGTTCACCAATGTTCCATCGCATGCCGTACCCGTGCGTGAAGTTGTCCACCGTACGAAAGGTGATGTAGGCATCATCGCATAACCATGCGGTCCGATAGAGAATCCAGGAAAAAGCGCACACTACAAGGACCAGAAGCCCTGCGGTAATCAAGTGCTTCTTTTTTAATCTCATGGACGCTTTCCTCGTTTTCCTGTGTCAGAACCGGGGTGGACAATTTCCCCCTATGAACGGGGCTTCCGCTGATTTTACCCCTATTGCGGGCTTCGTTTCCTGTCAGGTTACAAACCGCAAAGCACAACACGGCGCTGGACCGGAAACGGCCGGGAAGAGTCTTCATTCCGGGTCCGCCACAAACCCGTGGAAAGATCTGGACTTTTGGCGGGAATAGGTTTATCATAAAGGGTGTAATCTAGTCGGTAGTTGCTTGCGGTACTCTTTGGGGTATGGTTTGGGCGCATACTGTGCAAGGAGTAAAGGATTATGGCAAGTTATGTTGAGCGGCGCAAACAAGAGCGCAAACCCGTTCCCATGCATGTTGAGGTACGTTTGGAAAGCGGTGTTTTGGTGGAAGGCAATACGGTGAATGTGAGCCTGAACGGGCTTCTTTTTGAGACGGAACGCTCCCTGCCTTTGGGCACCCGTGTGCGTGTCTATCTGACTCCTGAGAGCCTGCCCCATGAACATATCATGTGCAGGGGGGAAGTCTCCCGCCTGGACGACTGGGGGGTCGCCATCGCTTTCGATCAGGTGCAGTCTGAGCATGTGGAGACTTTGTACCGGTACATACGGTATACTGTGTCGGACGTGCCGGTGGCGTGAATCGGGTCATCCCCGGACAAAAGCGGTGAAGGCATAAGAGTGCGGGAAGGGGTGCGTGTTCAGGTGTAAGTGCCCGGAGGATTAAAGGAGTCGTGTTGACGTGATAAAGGTGGCGTGCTGATGGCCGCTTCCATTGCGCTGCAATTGACAAAGTGGCTGCTCGATCTGGCTTCAAAACTGGTAAAGGCAAAGGTCCGTCTGCATAACGCGGATGTTATCGAGCCTGACATGGCCGTCATTTTCGTGGCCAACCATTTTACCCGCCTGGAAACGCTTCTCCTTCCCTATTTGCTTCATAAACACACCCGTTCCGAGCCATGGTCCCTTGCCGCCGCAAACCTGTTCCATGGACGCATCGGCCAGTATCTTAAGGCCACAGGGTCCATTTCTACGGAGGATCCCGACCGCGACAAGATTATCATCCGCTCACTCCTGCGAGGCGATCATCCCTGGATTATTTTTCCTGAAGGGGCGATGATAAAAGACAAGCGCGCCATCAACAATGCCGGACAATACGAGGTGTTTGACGGGGTGCGCCGGCGGCCCCCTCGTACGGGCGCGGCGGCGCTGGCCTTGCGGACCGCCTACTACCGGGCAAAGTTTCGCTGTCTTCGGGAGCAAGGCAAGCAGGAACAGCTGCAGCAGGCTCTTAAACTTTTTGATCTCGAGTCGGCGGACGAGGTCAAGGCCGTGCGAACGGTCATTATCCCGGTGAATATCACCTACTACCCGATTCGGGCGCGGGAAAATATTTTTCTGCGAGCGGCGAAGCGCATGGAGCCGGACCTGAGCGAACGGGCCCTGGCGGAACTGTCCGTGGAGGGAACGGTACTTGCCGAGGATACCGATATCGATATAACGCTGGGAGAACCCCTCGATGTGGGTGCGTTCCTGGAGGCCCCGGAATACGGGCGGATTATGGCCTGCGGACTTCATGATCTGGAAGCCCTGGAATCCAATCCGCGCGACCTGTTCCAGGAAGCGGCGCGCGTGATTACGGACAGGAGCATGCGCGCCGTGTATGCCGGTGTCACCGTCAATTTTGACCACCTCTTTGCGGGGATTATTCATTATCAGCCCGAGGGACGGCTCTTTACGGAACGGGGATACCGCGAACGCATCTTCTTAAGCCTGCTTCAAGTGCGCAAGAAAGCCCTTCATCTTCACCCTGATCTGGTGCGGCAGTGCGAAACCCTGCTGCATGATGAACCCCACGCCCCGTTCCGCGGTTTCCTGGAAATGGCCGTGGAAAAACACTACCTGGTTGCGACCGAATGGGGGTATCGAAAAACACAGAAACAATTCCGGCCCCTGCCGGAGTTCCACGCCATGCCGGAAGAGGCGACGCCGGAAGTGATTGCCAATGAATTCGAAGCGTCACAGGTCCAGTCCAACATCACCCGTTATGCCGCCTGGGCGCCTGATTTCGTGGTAAAGGCCTTCCTGCGCCGGTACCTGGTGCAGCGGGATATGCGTGAATACGAAGAGGAATACGCGCGTTTCTATAATCCCCACGACTGCAAACCGCCCTGGGTAGGCCGGCCGTTTCTTCTGTGTCCTTGGCGTATCCGGGGCGGCGTCGTGCTGGCACATGGGTATATGGCCGCTCCCCTCGAAGTGCGCGCCCTGGCGGAGCATCTCTATCGGCGCGGTTTTGCCGTCTACGCCGTCCGGCTGCGCGGCCATGGAACCGCCCCGGAGGACCTCGCCCGGCGGGAATGGCAGGACTGGTACGATTCCGTCAATCGGGGGTATGCCATCTTGCGGACACTGAGCGATAACATTGTGGTCACCGGTTTTTCTACCGGTGGCTGCCTCGCCCTGATTGCCGCGGCAAGGAAGAAAACCTGTCTGGGCGCCGTGGTTTCCATTTGCGCCCCCTTGTATGTGCGCAACTATTCCATTCGACTGGTGCCTTCCATCATTTCTATTAATTCGCTGCTGAAACGTTTTGGCCAGAGTCACTATGCCTGGGACTTTGTGGAGAATGACCCGGAAAACAAGCATATCAATTATACGAGGAACCCGTTGACCGGCGTGCGCCAGTTAACGGCCGTCATGAACGCCACAGCCGAAGCATTGCCTGAAGTGGAAATACCCGCGTTGGTGGTTCAGGCATCCAAAGATCCAACGGTGAACCCCTCTAGCGGTCCCGACATCTTTGCCCGTATGGGCGCTCGCCAGAAGCAGTTTTCCCTGTTTGAACGGGAACGCCATGGTATTATTAACGGCGAGGGCAGTCCGGAAGTATTTGCGCAAGTCGAACATTTCCTGATGCAGACCGCGCGCAGGGCCCATTCCCGGCGGTATTGGCTGATGGGGAGGCGGTTTGGACAGATGATTTCACACAACTGTATGCGCCTCCTGCGTTTTTTTTACGGCGTCTCCGATCCGAAACCCGAAAAGAATGACGATTCCCCAAGAAAAAACAATTGACACTTTGGCGCATTTTGTGATATTTTTTAGGACGCGCCCTGTATCGTAGGGATAGTTCTCAGGAGGTAGTGGCTCCTGGCATGGATTATATATAAGTGAAAAATAGTAATCTGCATCGTATTGGTACTTGCGGCGCCGTTATTGTATTGAAGTAAAGAATGAACCTTACCAGCGCGTGCCCCGCGCCATGAGGAACTGCTGTCATGCGTAAACATGGCCTTTGTCACCTAATCCTGGTCCTTCTGATGATTTTTGTCCTGCAGACTTCCGACGCCCATGCATGGGGGCCCCGCGCAATGCGTAGTATTGCCGCCATGTCGCTTCAGGTCATTAACGACAATTTTCCAACTACTTTCCGGCCGGGCGGTGTCGTGGGTACTAATTTCGAGCGCGATGTCATGTCAGGAGCAAGTGCCGGCTGGCAGGTGCTGGCGCCGACGGTTCCCATGAACAATGACCAGGAAGTGATAGACGCGATCGCAGCGCAAATCCTTCTGCTACGGGATGTTCAGCATTATGTGCCTACCGCTTACTTCGCCTACCGCATGGGGGTGCTCGCCTCCCTTACGGCGCATGCCATGCTGCCCTATGGCTTCACCTGGTCCGAATCAGAGCATGAACTACGGCGTCAGATTATTTCCGATATCGAAGCGAATATAGACAAATATGGCTTTGAATCTATTCAGGAAAATCGCGTCTTTATACGGGATGCAAAATCCTATTTCAGCCAGAAGCGTAGTTACCAGACTGAGGATATGCGGCTGATAGCGCACGACTATAGGACAGGCTTGAATTATAACGGTTTTCTTAAGCAGGGCGGGCGCGCCTATTATCTGCGTGCGGTGGCCGCCGTGGCGGATGTCTGGTATACCGTTTTGCAGACCGATGTTAATATTGAAGACTTCGTGCTGGTGAAACCTTCACCGCGCACGCTTACCTGGTATTTTGTCAGTGAAATGGAATATTTGCTCAATGAAAAGGACAACATGGCCCAGGTTGAAAAGGTATATGCCAATTTTGATGAAGTAAATCCACAAATGACGGCGGCCTATGAACGCCTAGGTGATATCTTTTACGCGAATGAGGATGAAGACGTTAAACTCAGGGGTGTGTCGGAATGGAAGAAAGCCTATGATTTCGGTGATGCGGAACGTCGTCGCATAGGGACCAAGTTGTCCCAACACTACATGAAGGAAGGCAAATTTTATCTTGACCGTGCCAGCCAGCCCATCGCGGAGGAGACCGACCTGAACAATGCGTTGCAGGGATTTATGAATGCCCTTGATTATGACCGGTCCAGCGACGAGGCGGCAAAATTCATTCAGAATACCAATGTGGCGATTCGGGAACGCAATGAGCGCCTGGAACTCACCTTGAGCATTATCGCCACCGGTGAACGTGTGCATGAAGAAGCCAACCGCTTCCGCGAGGCGCAGGATTTCGCCAACGCCATCAGCACCTACCGCCAGGCAATCGGTTTCTTTGAAGCCGTTAGTGACGAATTCAAGGTGCATGCCGATACGGCCCGTGAAAATATCCGGCGTCTGCGCCGTGAAATCTCCGACGTGATCAATGAGGTGCTGAATGCCGCCAGCCAGGCTATTGATGAAGGCGATCGGGCCCGGGATAATAAACAGTTTGACGAAGCCATTGGACACTACCAGCGCGTGCCGAGCGTAGTCGCCGTTATTCCAGCCGATGAATCGCCGACGGTGGGCAGGGAAGTGCAGGATGTAATTGCCTTGTCCGAAAAGAAAATTGAAGAGGCCCGGGTGGAGAAACTCCGCTATGAACAGGCCCTGGCAGTCCAACAGGCCCAGCAGGCCCAGCAAGGTGGAGCCGCTCCCGCTCCCGCGCCTGCACCGGCGCCTGTGGCACAGTGATTGCCTAAGGGACGGTTTGACAAGCGCCAGGTCACACAAACCAAATTGGTTGGAACACAGGGTTTCCCCGGGAGGTTTCTCGGATGTTGATATTGCTTTGTGCGTTCATTGCGGCGGCTCCTGTGGACGGGTATATGGTCCGGCAATCGTGGCAGTTTTCTGATTCTGCCGTTTGCGGCGCCTGGCAGGCCAACAGCCACATGGCGGAAGTGTCCTGCGGGGAGGGAGTGCTTAAAGGTCGCACGGTGGACTGGGATCCTTTCTTTACCTGTGGCGGCCTCGAAATTCCAGCCAAAGCCTCCCAGTGTGTCCGCCTGCGCCTGCGCGCTTCCGCGGGGGGCAAGGGTCAGCTGTTCTGGTCGGGGCAGACCACGGGACAGTACGGCGGTTTCGACCCTCACAAAGTGACGGATTTTACCGTGCGCGAAGGCGGCGTGGAGGATATCTATCTTTTCCCCTGCTGGCACAAAGAACAAATGGTCCGCCAGTTGCGCCTGGACCTGTACGAAGGCGCCTCCTTTGAAATAGAATCCATTGCCGTATTAGACCATGCCGATGGCACTCCCCGGGAGCCGTCCTTACGCTGGGATTTTACTTCCGGTCTGGAGCAGACAGGGTGGAGCGGTCTGAATGGGGGCCGTATCCTGGCCGCGCCGCCCCTCGACATTCCCGTGGACACCATCGGATGGGTGTCGGTTGAGGCGGGCGCTTCCGAGGATACGAGTATCACCCTGTATTGGTCCACCACGGAAATGACCGGCAGCCACGGGGAAACGGTGCGCCTGTCCGGGAACACTACTCCCCGTTTTCATCATATTGAATTGCAGGGAAATCCGCACTGGGACGGACGTCTCGTGGGTTTCTACCTGGAGGTGCCCGAGCCGGAAAAAGTCAAGATAGGCAACATCCTATTGGCGGCGGAGCCCGAAGGACCGCCGGACATCGCGACGGCGTATTTTGGATTTGACCAGGCGCTTAACCGCGCCGGACGGCCGGAATCGCTGATGGCCCAGTTTACCAATCGCGGCGCGGGCAAGGCGATGCCGGGGGATATGCGTCTGGTTTTGCCGGAAGGCCTGAAAGTGTTGGAAGGGCCGGTCTATTCCTCAACGGACGGGCTGTTGCATGGGGAACTTATGGAGGGCCGCTGGACGATAGAGGCGGAGCAGGCAGGCGACTTCCGCGTCACCCTGCAGGATGCGTCGGGAACGGAACTTGCCGTGGCGGATCTGACCTTTGAACCACCCCTTTCGGTCACCGCCGGGTATGTGCCGGAGCCGCGCCCTGTCAAGACAACGCACGACGTCCTGGCCTATTATTTCCCCGGTTGGAATAACGCCGCAAAGTGGGACTGTATCCGCAACACCGCGCCTGTGCGGCGCCCGTTGCTCGGCTATTATGACGAGGGGAATGTCGCGTGCGTGGACTGGCAGATCAAGTGGGCCGTTGAAAACGGCATCTCCTGTTTTCTCGTCGACTGGTACTGGTGCGAAGGCCGGCAGCATTTGCTGCAGTGGTTTGACGCCTACCGCGCCGCCCGCTACCGGGACAGGCTCAAGGTGGCCCTCATGTGGGCCAACCACAACCCGCCGAAAACACATTCGCGCGATGACTGGCGCGCCGTCACCCGGGAATGGATAGACAAGTACTTCACCCTGGACACCTATTATCACGTGAACGGAAAACCGGCCGTGTATATCTGGAATGCGGCGGGCATTCGTGAAGATCTGGGTGGCAGCGACGAGGTGGCCGCCGCCTTCGCCGAATCCCGGGAAATGGCTCGCGCCGCCGGGCATGACGGCATCACCTTCATCGCCCTGCGTCATAAGATGACGGAAGCGGAAATAGCGCTGCTCGCCCGGGAAGGCTATGACGGGCAGACGAGTTACCACGAGTGGGGCGATGCCGCGTCCATGGCGCCCGCGCCCACGCAAGGCCGCTATGACGACATGGTCGCGACCGTGCCGGAGGCGTGGGAGAAGCGGCGCTCTCTTTCCGAACCGCTGAACTACATTCCCGTGGTGGACACCGGCTGGGACTCGCGTCCCTGGCACGGGGAGAACGCCACCGCTTTTCACGGTCGTACTGTGGAAGGGTTCAAGGCGCTGCTGGAAGTGGCTAAGGCCTACTGCGAACGGCACGGGGAGCGGGAAATTATCCTGGGCCCGTTAAACGAGTGGGGCGAGGGCAGCTACATCGAGCCCAACCTGGAATATGGCTTTGGCATGTATGAGGCTATCCGCGAAGTGTTTGCGAAGGGCGACCCCAAAGACTGGCCCCAGAACTTCGGGCCCCGCGACGCGGGCCTGGGTCCCTACGAATTTCCGCCGATGCCGGCGGCGTTTCAATGGAACTTTGACACTGGGACGGACGGCTGGGCGGCATTCATGTGTGTTGACCAGTTCCGCGCGGAGGAGGGCAGTCTCTGCTTTGTCACCGCGTCAAATGACCCGGCGGTAACGGTTTCCACCGGTGGCCTGCGCGCCGCGCGGTACGGAAAATTGCGCATTCGTATGCGCGTCGCTGGCGAACTGCCTGCGCAGGCCAACGCGCAGCTGTTCTGGACTACCGGCGGCGGGGGCACCTCTGAGGCGAAAAGCCTTCCCTTTGTCCTGGAGCGCGACGGTGCCTTACACGAGTATACCTTGGAGCTCGCCGCCCACCCACGTTGGCGCGGAACCATCACGTCCCTGCGCTTCGACCCCTGCAACTTCAGCGGCGCGGAAATCTGCATCGAGGAAATCATGTTCAACCGACAGTAGTATCCGCCACGGTCACCGGTCTTTCTCTCCGCACACGGCGCCAAGTGAGAAGTATTGCCAGGATTCCTGCAAGCAGCAGGGAGCCTCCCGTAAGATAAGCGATCTTTATCCATAGCGGTGTCCAATGCCAGGTGGCCTGAAAGTCTCTGAGGGTCAGCCCTATGGGAATGGGTATCCTTCCGAAAGGACGAAATGCCAGTTCCTCCGCCTCGATGGGAACATCGACCTGGGCCTTCCAGGTTGCGGTGATTTCTGTGAGATCGATATTTACTTTTTCCGTCCTCTTCACTTGCTTTATGAGGGTTTGGTTCTTGTCGATCCACAGGGTTACTTCCTGACCATAGGCATCTTTTCCACGGATTCGATGGCAGGACACCCCGTCTACCACCTCCTCTTCCGGATGTTCCAATTCACTCAGATTCAGCGGCGCAAGAAGTTCCTCACTGAACAACAAGCGCGGCACGCCCTGCTGCATGTATTCAAGGCTGTCTGGTAAAGATTCCAGTTCCGAAACCTCGCCGTGCTCATACTCCCGGATGCCGTACCCATCGGCATGGATCACCTTAGTGGAACCGAATGATTTGTGCATACTGTCCTGCACTGACAAGCGAAATTGAGCAGGCCGGACAAAAGCGGTTTTATACTCCCGAATCGTATCGATAAACGCAACACCACTTCCCGAATTATGGAAACGCATGACCTCATAGCATTCATCGCGGTACGTGGTGCAAGTGCGGTAGGTTTCCGCAACAGCAGTGATAATGGTTTCGGCTGCAGGGTCATTTTCTTTCGACGGGTGAAATTGACGGGCCGCGTCCTCAATATACAACACAACCCCTGTGCGTGCGGCAGAAAACAAACTCGGCGTTGTATACACATATACTTCCACAGAACCCCTTGTATAACAAGCACCCTTTTTTTCGTCTTCCTTACAGGGAGTTGCCTGCCACCCCAGCGCCGCAAGTTCCTTTGCATAAAACCGGAATACTTGTTCCGCCGTATCGGTTACCTCGGAATAAATGGAGAAAGCCCCCTGGACATCGGTCGCTGTTGTCGCCGTGGCCCCCGGATATTCAGGAATCAACGCTCTTAATTCAGCGGGCACTTCCGGGGAGTGTTCTTTTAGAAGCGCCAATGCCTTTTCATATCCCGGCTCCTCGGCCGGAAGAAACCTGCTGGCATATACGGCAAGAAACGGCAGGGTGCCGCATAGCAGCAAGAGACCGCCTTTCCAATATTTTTTCATGTGTATATTCCTTGGTTACATACCACAGCCTATTATGAAACGCAGCTGCATGAAAAACCAAAACGGCAACGCAGGGTTTTACAAAGCATGATCTAAAAACGGCGGTTGCCGCTGGGAAAACCTTTTAAAAGAAAGGACCGAAAGGACGTAAAGGACGCATCAATCGGGAGAGCGTTTTACTGTCCTTTTAGTCGTTTATGTCCTTTATGTCCTTTGGTTTGGAAACCGCTCCTGAACCCAACTGCCGTTTTTAGGATAAAACGAACGCGGGCTGTCCCTCTTCCACGGCTTCAGGAACTGGATTCCGGTCTTTTCGCGGCCCGGCCTCCTCTTCGATACACGTCCTTTTTCCGCCGCGAAAAACCGGAAAGACGCATCGTCTCTGGATACTTGAACGCATGTAGGCGTTGTCCGAAACCCAGCGTTAAGCAAGTCAGCGCCTACATCCATTACACGTCTTAAGTTCCCATTTTTATGCCGGACACCTTGGAAATCAGCGCGCCGAGATAGCGGGATTTCATCTGTTTGCTTGCCAGGGCCTGTTTAAGGGGCGGTAGTTTCAGAATCACGCCGAGGATGGCCGCCATGGCGCGGTGGCTGGCAAGGGCATGGGTGTCAAAAATCAGATGCTGCAGTTTGCCCCGCTCGACGGCCATAAGCACGACACGATGTGCCGAGTCCACGGGCGTGATAACCCGTTGCGGCCGGGACACCAGATCGATACACCCCACGTTGCAGGCCCGGACGCACACGCCACAGCCCAAACAAATATCTTCGCGCAGGACCGCCTTTTGTTTTTTGGGCTGACGGGGATCGTTGGCGGAAACCAGGGCCATGGCCTCCACCGGACAGGCTTGAACACACTTGCCGCAGCCCGTACAGGCCTCCGTGTCAATACGCGGCAGAAAATTGGCGGTATGTACTGGGTGGAGCATGCCGAAGCGGCGCGCCGCGATCATGGCCTCGCAGCAGCAGCCGCAGCAGTTGCAGATAAAGTTGACCTGGTGCTGCTGGTTTTCACCGAACTGGACCAGGCCGCGGTCCCGCGCTTCCTGCAACAGGTCCAGGCCTTCCGCAACATCCACTTCACGGGCGAAACCGTGGCGGATCAGCGAGGCGGCTGCCATGTTAAAAGTCATGCAAATGTCCCTGGGCGCGTCGCAGGCCCGTCCGATGTGTTCCATCTTATGCCGGCAGTAGCACAGGCCGATGCCCCGGTGCGTGGCGGTGCGGATGACCTCGCTGGCCCGTTCGTAGTCGAGCACCTCCAGACTGTTTTCCGGCGTCAGCGCCGTTTCATCCACGAATGCCCGTCCCAGCTGCGTTTCACCGTCCGTGGAAAGGGCCTTGATGAAATCCTCCTCCACCGTCAGATACTGATAGAAAAGTTCGCCCAGCGCTTTCTGGTCCACGTCCTCCCGGATACGCATCATGGAGAACTCAAAGAACCCGGCCATGGGCGGCGGCAGCAGATATTGGATTGTCCCGTCTCTTTCAATATCAAGCAGCAACGCCTTGTCCGCCAGCGCGTTCAGCGTTCGCTCCGCCTCGACGACAGGTACCTTCCAGAGCGAAGCCGCCTTTTCAACGGTGAAGGGGCGTATTGGCAGCAGGGACACCAACTCGGCCTCCCGTTCCTGGAACAGGATGCGGAGTATCTTCAGCAGCAACTCCGAGGGCGGCGCCCCCTGCGGAAAGCGGTTCAACCGTTCCGTCAGGGCGGCATGCCCGGATTTTACGGTGTGGTGTGCCATGGGGTTTACCTTCCTGCTTATAGTATAAAGCAAGGTTGCTGTTTTGTAAACACCGTGGAAAGAGAGACGCACCGTGGAATGAGAGCGGAGGTTATGAATAGGATGGACAGGATAATCTTGCGGTACTCAATCTCTACGATTCCTCCTGTTCACGGCAGAAGCGTTTTACGCGGTGAACCACCCCTGTGTTCGCTTGCAGAAACCGACCAGCATCAGCATGACGGGCACTTCAATAAGCACGCCTACTACGGTAGCCAGCGCGGCGCCGGAGGACAGGCCGAAGAGCATGACCGCCGTGGCGATGGCGACCTCGAAATGGTTTGAAGCCCCGATCATGGCGGCAGGGGCCGCGTCTTCGTAGCGCAGCCGCAGCAGCTTCGCCAGCCCATACCCCAGCCCGAAGATGAGGCAGGTTTGCAGGAACAGCGGCACGGCGATCCACAGGATGGTCAGGGGATTGGCCAGGATCACCTCGCCCTTGAAACTGAACAGCAGGACCAGCGTGGTAAGCAGGGCGATGATCGTTATGGGTGTGAGCACATGAAGGAATTTTTCAGTGAACCAGGCCTCGCCCCTGGAGGCAATAAGCCACTTGCGGCTGAAATACCCGGCGACCAGCGGCAGCGCCACGTACACGGCGATGGACAGCAGCAGCGCCTGCCACGGCACCGGCAGACGGCCGACGCCAAGCAGAAAACCGCCGAGCACGCCGTACAGCACCAGCATGGTCAGCGAATTGATGGCGACCATGACCAGGGTCAGCCCGTCATTGCCGCGCGCGAGATAGCCCCAGACCAGCACCATGGCGGTGCAGGGCGCGATGCCCAGCAGAATGCAGCCCGCCAGGTAACTGCGCCACAGGGGCACCTGCAGCATCTTCACGCCGTCCAGCAGGACCACGACCCCCGCGCCGTGCTGCGCACCCACGGGCAGGTCCAGCCCGAAGGGCATCTTCACCAGGTCCACCGCGTCCGTGCCGATAAAGCCCCTGAAAAGAACGCCCAGGAACAGCAACGCGATGCCATACATGGTAAAGGGCTTGACGCACCAGTTCACGAACAGGGTGAGCAGCACGGGCTTGCCGCTTTTTCCTGCCTTGATAACACTGGCAAAATCAATCTTCACCATGATGGGATACATCATGAAAAACAGGCAGATTGCGATGGGGATGGACACTACGGGCGCGCCTTTGACATATAGGGCCAAGCCGTCCAGCGTTTGGGCCAGTCCGGGCGCGGCCTTGCCCAGCAGAATGCCGCCGACGATGCATAATCCCACCCACACGGTCAGATAGCGTTCAAAGATGCTGGTCATCCTGCGGTCGTTAGTGGCACAGCTATTTTTGTCCACAGCAGCAACCCCCTTTTTTGGTCGCCTGAATGGTTGCCGAAGCCACGTAGTTTTCCACGCCGCTTCCCGGGAACCACCCCGCGATAATCTCCCGGCTCTCCGGCTTTATTTCAAGGGCTACCTCGATGAAACCCGCTTCCTCAAGCATCTGTTGCAACGCCTCGACGGGTGCGGCGCCGGCCACGCATCCGCAGTAGGCCTCGGGATTTCCCCGGAATTGTTCTGGTATGTTTCCAGTCATGACCACGTCGGAGATGGCGAGTCGGCCGCCGGGACGCAGCACGCGGAAGGCGTCGGCAAACACCTGTTCCTTGCAGGGCGAAAGGTTGATGACGCAGTTTGAGATGATGACATCCACGGACGCGTCGGCCGCGGGGAGATGCTCGATTTCACCCAGGCGAAATTCAACGTTGGCATAGTTGCCTTGGCGGGCGTTTTCCCGGGCCTTGGCAATCATTTCCGGCGTCATGTCCACGCCGATGACTCTGCCGGCCTCGCCCACCTGCCGGGCCGCGAGAAAACAGTCAAAGCCGCCGCCACAGCCCAGGTCAAGCACGGTTTCGCCCGGACTGAGGGCCGCGATAGCCTGCGGGTTGCCGCAACCCAGGCCCATGTTGGCTCCTTCGGGAACCGCGTTGCATTCCACTTCGGAGTAACCGAGGTTTCGGGATAACTCGGGGCGGAGTAACGGGTCCGGTGTACAGCAGCTGTTTACCGCCCCACAACAACTTCCCCCGGTACGGGCCACCTGTGCATAGCGGGAGCGTACGGTATCGCGCAGCGTGTCGGATTCTTTTGGTTTCATTGGGCTATCGTGTCCTCTTGTTGTATTGCTTCGGGTAATGTTTCCACAAAGGCGCGTATTTCATTCCGCACCCGGCGGTAACACGCCAGTTTTCCCTCTTCATCTTCCATCAGGACCGCCAGCGCCGGCGGATCCTCAAAACCGACATGAATCACCTTGGCCTTGCCGAGAAAGACAGGACAGTTTTCATGGGCATGGCCGCACACAGTGATAACGTAATCAAAAGGGATATCCATGAGTTCCTTCACGTTTTTGGAGGCATGTCCGGAGATGTCCACGCCGGCTTCCGCCATGACCTGTACGGCATAGGGATTCAGACCGTGGGTCTCGATGCCGGCGGACCAGGCCTCGATCGTATCGCTTTTCAAATGCCGGGCCCATCCCTCCGCCATCTGGCTGCGGCAGGAATTGCCGGTGCATAAAAAAAGTATTTTCAGCGGAGATTTCATTGATCTGATCCCGACTCCGTTCTGGCGTATTACCAGGACCCTTTTCCTGGCAACTCGCTTGTTCTTTATCCCTTGTGCTTCAACGCCGCCTCGGCGACACGAATGCCGAGGTTCTTTGCCGATTCCATGCCAAACTCATCCTGGGTGATGTCATCCTTATAGGCGTTCCAGAGCGTGGCGCCCTGGTGCGCCTTGGGTTTGCCGCCGACCAGCATGGCCTCATGGCAAAGCATGACCGTCAGGATCTGTTCGATGACCAGTTCCTGGCCCCCGTTGCGGTAGGACCCCACGGACAGGGCGCCCACCGGCAGGTCCGCCAGCAGAAGTTTCGGTTCGCGCAGGACAGCCAGACGTTCTAAGAAGGCTTTGCACAGCGAACTCATGGACCGGAAATAGGAGGGGGAGCCGATCATCATGCCACCCAGGTTGGGCGACTGCAACAGCGGCACTATCGCATTGAAGTCGTCTTCAACACCCGCCGCGCCACCGGAGGAACTGCTGCCGTCGGAACCGGCAATGGTCTTGCTTCCCAGGTCGATTAATTCTGTTGTGATTCGCGGGTCCACGCCTTTCGCGGCCTCAAGTGCGGCCGCCATGGCCGTGGCCGTGGTTTTGCCTTTGCGCGGGCTGCACGAAACGCCGACGACCAGAATCTTGTCCGCTTCCTTCGTCGCGGCATCCTGCGCGGCGGCCGTTCCGGCCACACCCAGTGCCGCTGACGCCAATAACGCGCGTCTAGTCAATTCTTTGGACATGGTACGTCTCCTTTCTATGTGGTTGCTTTACCTTTTTAATTTAAGCGCCTGTCAGGCAAACGGGCCCTTCTTTTTGAGTTCAGTGGGCCGTATAAATCATCCACAGGCCGCCTAAAATCACCAATAAACCGCAAATCCGCTTTACCCACACGGTTCCCTTGGAGTGTTCATTCCAGTCCAGAAAACGCTGAACGATCTCGGTGGAGGTGCCCGCCGCCACGATCACACCGCAATGGCCGATGCCGTAGGCCAACAGCAGTAACGCTCCGTAGGCGGGATTGGTCGCGCCGAGCCGGAAGGTGACTCCGAGCATGGGTGCCATAAAGGCGAAGGTGCAGGGCCCCAGAGCGATGCCGAAGACCAGTCCGAGGATTAAGGCGGCGAGCACGCCTTTCCGCTTCATGCCGACCTGGCCCGGCCCTGAAAAGGGCATAGGTATTACATCCAGCAGGTGCAGCCCCACCAGGAAAAAGATGGCGGCCACAATATAGTTGCCATAAGAACCGATGTCGCCCATGATGCGTCCGGCCCCGGCGGTGAGGACGCCGATAATGCCAATGGTTATCAGGATGCCCAGGGCAAAGACCAGGGAAATCAAAAAAGCCCGTTTCGTGGACATGCGGCCCTGGTTGTCAATGAATCCGACAATTAAGGGAAGGCTGGCGAGATGGCATGGACTCAGGAGGATACTGAGAATGCCCCAGACAACCGCGGCGCTCACGGCGATGGCCGGCGACCCTTCCACGGCATAGCCCAGCGTGTTAAATATCTGGTACATGACATTCTCCTGGTTTATTTTCCCGCGGCAAGATCAACGCCCAGTTCCTTCCACTTGGCGAGAATGTCCGCCTTGGCAAAGAATCCTTCATGCCGGTATAACTCTTTTCCTTCCGCGTCCAGAAAAATCTGCGTCGGAATCAGGTTGATGTTGTGCGCCTTCGAAGCCTCCGGGTTCTGCCAAACGTCTATAAAGACAACCTTGAGTTGGTTCGCGTATTCCACTTTCAGTTCTTCAAGGATCGGGGCCATCATCTTGCAGGGAATACACTTTGTCGCGCCCAGGTCCAGCAGCGTCGGTAGCATGACCGCGGGGGAGTCTCCGGCGGATGCCGCGATGGTCGCCAATGCCTCGGCGGGCGGATCGGAAGGCTCCGGGACCCGGTTGGTGGCGGCTTCAGCCCCTTCATCCGGCGTCGCTTTCATTTCGGCTGTTTTCCTGGCATACAGGGTGGCGCCTACTGCCGCCGCCAGTAAGGCCACAGCGGCCAGTTTGAGCAGGATGGATCCCCGCCCCGTCGTCTGAACCGTGGTATCGCTGTCCGTCATGATCGAAATCCTTTCTTTTTGCCTGTTCCGGAAGGGCGGAAAACCTTAATCGCCGGATAACCACGCGCGAATTTCCGTTTCCACATACCGGCCGAAATCGACATCGTTATCCAGAAGTTCCCAAACCTTGTCAAGGTTCTTCCAGCGGGACTGCTTCCCGCCGGAAAACTCCGCCACAATTAACGTTTGCGTGGACAACTCGTAGTCGTCTACGAAATGCTTCTTGTCTTCATCATCCACATTGACGGCATGCCACTGCACTGCGCCGCTTTCCAGTTCGACAGGAAAGAAGGTCTTCACCGTCTCATGGGCCAGCGACTCAATCTTCAGGCAACCGGAACAGCGCGCGGTCCTGTGAAAATAGTACACGCGCACCTCTTTATCGGGCGCGGTTTTCGGGGGTTGCGCTGACGGCGCAGCCTCCGTGCCACAACTTGACAGGGCGCCGAAGAAAGCTGTGGCCAAAAACACCAGGAAGGCGGCGTTTTTCATAAGACCTCTCCCGCCCGACAGTTCAACAGCGGGCGCGCCAGTGATGCCAGACGCTCCACGTTTTCCGGGGTAACGGGCGACTTTCCCTTTTCAAAACCGTGATCGGACGCGCGAAAATGGGCGATGTTTTCCACCCCCGCCTTCTCCAGCGTCTTTTTGGCACAGTCCATCGCGCACCCGTCCAGCGCCAGGCTGGCGGACGCGGAACGGGCGTTGGCGACCATTACGTCAATCTCGGCGCCGATGCCGGCGAGACAATACAGCCTTCCAACGCCCTCGCGGGCGAGCGTGCGGGCGGCCTGATCACAGAGCCCGCCCACGTCGGCGGCCCCCGAACACGCATAGATCAGTTTCGGGGCGGTGCCGCATCCACAGGAGTTGGTTGCAGTCATGGTAGTGGTTCCTTATGGTTCGTGGCGCGATGTCATGCCAGCCACGGCTTGATTTCATCCGGAGAAGGCACCTTGCCCACTACCTTGACCTGGCCGTCCACCGCAAGGGCGGGCGTCATCATTACTCCGAAGCCCATGATGGCGTTGATATCCGTGACCTTTTCCAGTTCATACGCAATACCCAGTTCGTTGGCGGCAGCTTCGGTGTTTTCCGCCAGTTTTTTGCACTTGGGACAACCGGTGCCCAGTATTTGCAACTTTTTCATGCTCGATGCTCCTTAAGGTTACGCAAACATACCGAAAAGAATGCCGGCGATGGTCGACATCACCACCACCAGGGAACAGTACACAAAAGTCTTTTTAAATCCCATGACACTGTAAATGACCAGCATGCTGGGCAGGGAGAGCGCCGGACCGGCAAGCAGCAATGCCAGCGCGGGCCCCTTTCCCATGCCCGAACCGATCAGCCCTTGGAGTATGGGAACCTCCGTCAGGGTGGCGAAATACATGAAGGCGCCCAGGATGGAGGCCAAAAAATTGGATGTCAGAGAATTACCGCCCACCGCCCACGTGACCCAGGCGTTGGGAATCAGCCCCTCATTGCCCGGTCTGCCCAGCAACGCGCCGGCCACCAGCACGCCACCCAGCAACAGCGGCAGGATTTGCTTGGCAAAGCCCCAGCTTACCCCGAACCATTCGCCCATCTCGCCGTCGCTGGTGCTGGTAATGACCGAGAGTCCGATGGAAGCCGCCGCAAAGGACAAGACGGGTTGGTGGGGGAACAGGACGGCAAGCACGATGGCCGGCACCGCGGCAAGAACCGTCTTCCACCAGGGCATTTGGAACCACACGGTCAGGAGGATGCCGAAGCCCAGTCCGAAGACGGCCGTAATAGCCCATTTGGCGTTATACAGGGCATACCACAGCCCGGCATCGGATTCCGGCTTGCCCCAGTTGGCAAAAACGAGAATGCCCACCATGGAGGCGAAATACGCTGCTGTCTTCCACAATGGCCGGCCGACTTCCGGCTCCGGCAGGGATGCCTGGGCGATGGCTTTCTCCTGTTCTTCCTTGCGAAAGATGAGATGCATCAGCAGCCCGATGAGGATGCTGAACACGATGGCGCCCACAGCGCGGGCGATGCCCAGTTGCATGCCCAGAACCCGTGCCGTTAGGACAATGGCAAGGACATTGATCGCGGGACCGGAATACAGGAATGTTGTGGCTGGTCCCAGGCCCGCGCCCATGCGCCAAATGCCGCTGAACAGGGGCAGCACCGTGCAGGAACACACGGCCAAGATGCTTCCTGAAACGGAGGCAACCCCATAGGCAAGAACCTTGGGCGCGTTGGCGCCGAGGTATTTCATCACGGAAGCCTGGCTGATAAATACCGAAATGGCGCCCGCAATAAAAAACGCCGGGATCAGGCAGAGGAGTACATGTTCCTGCGCATACCATTTGACCAGGTGAAGCGCCTCCATGATCGCACTGTCAAAGCGGGGAAGGCCCACCGGCAGATAAAAGCAGGCCAGAAATACCACTATAATTACGGCCAGCGCCTTCCACTCATGTTTCCAGTTCATATATTTCCACAATCCCTGTCTGTTGGCTACTTGGCAAATCTGCCAATTACTGGGCAAAAGCAATATCTTGAAAGTCTGATAGAAATGATGCCTATCGTGCGGCAAGCGCCTTGTGGTGCTGCGCGTTTGCCTGAATCACATTCTCAATACATCCGATGAAATTCAGGACGCAGGGGCAACGCAGACGGTAGAAGACCTGGAGTCCCCGCTTGTCATCCTCCACAATTCCGGCGTTCTTTAAAATCGAAAGGTGTTTGGAAACGGTGGACATGTCCGCGCCGACGCCCTCGCGCAGTTCACATACGCACCGTTCGCCCTTCGCCAGTACGTCCACAATAAACAGGCGTGAGGGATGAGCGAGGGCCTTGATGATTTTGGCCCGGGCGTCAAACTGAAGCTGCGTTTTGGCGTCCATGCTGCGTCTCCTATGATTGGCTATTTGGTAGTATAGCCAAGAAGCGAACGCTAAGTCAACTCCTGATATCCTTGGATTTACGGGAATCACTACGGGCCTGCATAATGAAGCAGAGATGGCCACGAAAGACACGGGCAAATGTACATTCTTTTGAATATGTAAAGTACCTGATCACAGGACAAACTTGATTGTAACGGGAGACAGTTTTTGGGGTGCAATGGCGTTCGTGATGTAGAGGGGAAATTCATTTCTGTTGAGAAAAGCCTTCGGTATACAATAGCGCCTGACGTGAATCGTATCTCGGTAACAGCAGGAAGGATTCTTTTGAGTAATACGCTGCACATAGAAATCGGTGTCAAGACCGATCCTGTTGAATACCGCTATTCCTATCCTTGGCTTTTTCGCCTGCTGGCGGAGGAGGGGATTCTCCATGTGCAGATCGGAACCTTTTTTGAACTCTATTCCCTGCCCGACGTATTTTTTACCGAATTACGCAGACAAGCCGATGAATATGGTCTTTCGATTACCAGCATGTTCACCGCCCATCGTGAGCTCGGCGGATTCTTTCGGGAGGAACCCGGCTGGGAGGCGGTGGCGCGAAAACACTATGAGCGGCTGATTGAAGTGGGGGGGCTTTTGGGCGTCCGGTCGGTGGGCTCCAATCCCGGTGCGCTGCTTCGTGACCGGATGTGCCATAAGGATGCGGGAACGGCGCGTTACCTGAAGCATATGCGGGAACTCATGCATGTCGCCCATGGCCGTGGCATTTCCTGCCTGACCATGGAACCCATGTCCTGCCTGGCGGAACCGCCCTCCCTCCCCGATGAAATTACGGCCATGGCGGAAGCGCTGTCGGCCTACCATGCGGACCATCCCGGTACTGCGGGAATCGGCTACTGCGCGGACATCTCGCACGGCTATGTGGACCGGCACGGCGCGGTGGTCCATACGCACCTGGAACTGCTGAAAGCCTCGCTGCCGTGGCTGCGGGAACTGCATCTGAAAAATACCGATGCCCGGTATCATTCCACCTTTGGATTTACAGCCAATGACCTGGAACGGGGCATCATCGATCTCGCCGAAGTGCGGGATTTACTTTTCGCCCATGAGGGCATGCCTCCCGGGAACAACCTTGTGGCTTACCTCGAAATCGGTGGACCGAAATTGGGCCGGGATTACAGCGACCCCCTCCTTGAGGAGGATCTGCGTGAATCCCTCAGGTATATCAAAGCGGTTTTCTCCAGAGGGTCTTCCACACCTTCCGTCCCCGCCGCACCGGAATGTGTAATTTTAGCAAACGAGACTACAAAGCCTGTTGAAATCGCGCCGTCCTTGATGTGTGCGGATTTCTGCCGGCTCGAGGATGCGGTTAAAGAACTGGATCGGCTTGGCGCGGACTGGCTGCATCTGGATATCATGGATGGCCGGTTTACGCCCAACATGCCCATTGGATTTGAGGTACTCCGGCAGCTGCGTCCGATAACGACACTGCCTTTTGACGCCCACCTGATGGTCATGGACCATGAGTTTTTTGTACGAGAACTGCTCAAGATTGGCGTGGAACAAATTTCCGTGCACGTGGAGTCCGGCCGGCATCTGGACCGCACCCTGGCGGCCATTCGGGATGCCGGAGTCCGCGCGGGTGTGGCCTTGAATCCGGGTACGCCCCTGCAAGCGCTTGAGTATGTATTGGAGCGACTGGATTTCGTGCTTATCATGACGGTGAACCCCGGATTCGCAGGGCAGCAGATGGTGCCCGCGGGCCTGCGCAAAATTAAAGATTGCCATCATTACCTGGCATCCCGGGGCGTCGATATCCCCATCCAGGTGGACGGCCATGTGAGTTTTTTGAATATTCCGGACATGGTTGCGGCGGGGGCGGACTGTCTGGTGGCCGGCTCCAGCAGCCTTTTCCATGCTGGAGGGACGCGGAGTGAAAACATGGCGGAAATGAAGACCGCCATTCGCGCGGGGCTTGCGCGAAGGCATGCGCCGGAGGGCGGCAGGTGAACAGGAGATCATGAAGCGATGAGAGCACTGGTACTGCATGGAATTGACGATCTCAGGCTGGAGGATATGCCCGTGCCTGAACCCGGCCCCGGGGAAGTGCTGATCCAAGTCGTGGCATGCGGGGTGTGCGGTTCGGATATTCCGCGTATTTTCACCAAGGGGGCGCATCGTTACCCCCTGATATGCGGCCATGAATTTTCCGGACTGGTCACCGAGTGTGGCGAGGGCGTGGACGACCTGGAAAAGGGCGCCCATGTCACGGCTTTTCCTCTCCTATGGTGCGGGAAGTGCCCCTCCTGCGAACGCGGCCGTTATGCCCAGTGCCTGGACTACGATTACCTGGGCTCCCGCTGCCATGGTGCGTTTGCGGAATATGTGAAGGTGCCGCGCCGGAATGTATTGCGGGTGCCGGAAGGGGTTTCCATGGAAGTGGCGGCCATGGCCGAGCCGGCCGCCGTCGCCTTGCATGCGCTGCGCCGCGCGGGTGGCCTCTCTGCGGGCGAGGTGGTTGCGGTTTTCGGTGCCGGGCCCGTCGGACTCATGGTGGCGCAGTGGGCGGAAATATCGGGTGCGGGGAAGGTGATCCTGTTTGACGTGGCGCCGGACAAATGCGCGCTGGCCCGCCAGCTCGGATTCCGCTATTGTTTTAATGCGTCCGAAACGCTGACCCGCGAGGTGGTCGATAATCTGACCGACGGTCTGGGCGTGGATATCGCCATTGATGCTGCCGGTGTGCCGGATACGTTAACGGGATGCCTGGAAGCCGCGGGCATAGGCGGGCGTGTGGTGCTGCTGGGCAATCCCTCCGCCGATGTATTGATGCCTGCCTCCCTGTTGTCCCAGACCATGCGCCGTGAGATTTCCATTGTCGGCAGCTGGAATTCCGTCTATAGCGCTTCGGGCAACCGTGACGAGTGGCAGGTTGTGCTTCAGTCCATGGCGGCGAGCGCGCTGCTCTTGAATCCCCTGATCAGCCACCGTGTCACCCTGGCGCATGCCCCGGGAATGCTTCGCACGGTTTATGAGAAGACGCAAACAACCATGAAAGTCATCATTCAGCCCATACTTGGATGACAACCATCCTTGAAGGAGCCCCCTTGTGCTTGCAGCCGTACTGGAGAGTCCCGGAGATCTTGTCCTCCGGGAAATGAATCTTCCCGAAATCGATGATTATTCCGCCTTGATGCGGGTGGAGTCCGTGGCGATCTGCGGATCGGACAGCCGCATCCTGCATCACGGGAATCCCCGCGTGACGCCACCCGCGATCATGGGGCATGAGGCCGCCGGCGTCATAGAAAAAGTCGGCCGGAAGGTCACCCGCCTGAAAGAAGGCGACCGTATCGCCCTTGGTGCGGATGTGCCGTGCGGACAATGCTCCTGGTGCCGGAACGGGCTCGGCAATAATTGTGCCGTGAATTATGCGGTCGGCTATCAGATTTCAGGCGCCTTTACCCAGTACATGAAACTGCCGCAGCTGCTGCTTGAAGAAGGGCCCGTGACACCCATTCCCGACGGGCTCGCCTATGACGAGGCCGCGCTGGCGGAGCCCCTCGCCTGCGCCGTCAATGGCCTCGAAATCGTGAACATGTCTCTTGGGAAAACCGTAGTATTGCTAGGCCTGGGGCCTATCGGATGCATGATGATCGACTTGGCGCGCGCCATGGGCGCGCTCAAGGTCATCGGGGTGCAACGTAGCAGAAAACGTATGGAAATAGCCCGCGCCTACAAGGCCGATGTGTATATCGCATCCGAAGAGCAGGATGTCGTGGCGCGTTGCTTGGAAGAAACCGGCGGCTGCGGCCCTGACGTGGTCATCACCACCTGCGGCACCGTTGAGGCCCACGAACAGGCCATTGACATGGTGGCTCACCGGGGTTATGTAAATCTCTTTGGGGGCCTGCCGAAGGACGCGCGGCCCGCCAGCATCCCCTCCAACACCATCCACTACAAGGAATGCTTCGTTACGGGTTCTCATGGAAGCGTGCCGCGCCAGCACGAATTGGCCGTTTCCCTCATTCATACGGGAAAGGTGCGCGTCAGGCCCGTGATTACCCACACCTTCCCCTTATCTGGAATTCACGAGGCCTTTGAAGTCATGGAGTCCCGCAAGGGGATGAAAATAATGATTCACCCGCACGACTGATCTTGTGCGGGGGAATCGGATATGAAGCGGGAATCCGCCGCTTTGCGTACACGATGACAATCCTGTTTTTTGTCTCCAAACCCTTTTTCAAGAGGGAATAGCGCCACACCCCGGATTTGACTGATATCAGCCGATTTCGATACACTAATAGTGGTTTCAGGCTGATTTCTTGTTCCAATGTGTATTTCTAAGGGGTTCATTTATGAACAAAACTGTACTGATAGTTTTTATTGTTTTATTGGCTATTTTCCTGTTGCTTCCCATTGTGGCGCAGGTGATCCGTTCCACCTCCGGCGGGGAAATGGGCGGTCCGCCGCCGGCGGGCCCCAAGGCGGCGCCCCTGCTGAATGAAACTAATCTGGTTGGTTCCGTTTGGAACGTTAAAACCCCGGAAATGCCCATTGCCGTAAGCATTACATTGGGCAGTGGCGGTCAGGCGGTGGCAAAGGTTCCGGCCCTGTTTTCTCAAATTGCCATTCAGAAAATAGGTACGGATACGCTTACCGGGAATTGGTCGGTGCAGGGCGCTAAATTGCTTGCCAAGGTGGAGTTTCAGGGGAAAGGGTACGAAGTGGCCTGTGATATTATCGGGGATAAGATTTACTATCAGGACCGGGAAATTAAGCGCGTTCAATAAGGTCGCGGATGACAGGATACTCCTATGATGTCTGGCGTGGAAGAAACGTCCCTGAGTAAGGAAGCCTGTCTGAAAGCGTTGCTGGAAGGGTACGGGGCGGTCGCGGTGGCCTATTCAGGGGGCGTGGATTCCACCTATCTCGCCGAAATCGCTGATGAAGTGCTGGGCCGTGCGGTCTGGCTGTTTATCGCGGATACGCCCAGCATGCCGCGCCGGGAATTGGACCAGGCCCTGGAATATGCCCGGGAACGGGGCTGGCAGATCGAAATCATCCATCCCGCTGAATTCAAGAACGAAGCCTTCCTCAGGAACGATCCGCTGCGCTGTTATTATTGCAAGCAGGAACTGTTTCGCGTAATGGCGGAGCATGCCCGGGATAAAGGGATCACGGTGCTGCTGCACGGGGAAAACGCCGGGGATGGTTTCGACCAGACCCGGGTGGGGGTGCGGGCGGCCCGGGAAGCGGGGGTTCGCGCTCCTCTCGCGGAGGCGGGATTTACCAAAGAGGACATTCGCGAACGCAGCCGCGCCCGCAACCTTCCTACCGCGGAGAAAGCCTCTTTTGCCTGCCTTGCGTCGCGCCTGCCCTCCGGTACGCCCATTACTTTGGAAACCCTGGGTAAAATTGAGAAGGCCGAGGCACTGCTGCGGGAATTGGGCTGCCGCCAGTATCGGGTCCGCCATCACGGCGATTTGTGCCGCATCGAGGTGGAACCGAAGGATATGCCTCTTTTGACGGATGCGGCCAATCGCACCCGGATTATGAAAGCCTTCGGGGAATTGGGGTATCGCCATATTACCCTCGACCTGTCGGGCTATCGGACAGGAGGCACTGCGGGATAACTCGCGCCGGAAAAAGAGGGCGCTTCACGTCTGCGGGCTATTCCGAACCGTGGATTTCGACAAATGCGATCCTGCAGGAACCTTCAGGCCCAGGTTCGGAAAAATCCTCCGGCATGCCGTGGAAAGGCACCTTGCCGACGAGCAGTTCGCTTGGCGCCGGAGTGAACCGGCCTTTATGCTCGAAGTCCCACGCCCGGGTATAGTGTTCACCGTCGAGGCTGTATTCAATGATGCCGAAACGGGCGCCCCACCGGGCACGCAGCCATAACCACGTATTGGGCGCCAGTTCTTTCCCCAGATACTGCTTTCCGAGGATGTCATACTGAAGCGCTCCGTCACTGCGCGAACCGATGCGAAGCACGGAACCGTCGGGCCAGTGCAGCAGCGCGCCGGGGCCCCAGGACATGCCTCCGTCCGAACCCTGTCGCAACTTGACAGTAAGGCTGTTCAGGGGGCGGGAACAGGGGAAGGAATAATAGGCGTGCGTGCTTGCCCGTGCCGTGATTTCAAGCGTGTCCTCAATGATGGCAAAGGGGGTGCTGTTAAGGGGAGAAATCTTGGCCTCCGCTGCGGGCAGGGTGGAGAACATAAAGGAAAAAACGGGCGTTTCCCTTTCAGGGGGAGCGTTCAGGCGCGCCAGTTCCTCCCGCATTACGGCCGCTTTGGCCGCAACCCCGCCCTGGCGTTCATTTATGACCGTTTCCATTTTCTGCTGGTATGCCGGGTTCAGCCGGGCAGCGTAGTGCTCCCCGAGCACAACCATTACTTCCGGATTGTCCAGCCAGCCGGCAATGGTGTGAAAGCGCGCGTTCACCCCGAGCACCCGTTCCACAAGGGCCTGTGTGGGTTTTGCCGCCCCGTTGTTGCAGAGTACGCCGATACAGTTGTTGATGTTATAACCGGACACAAAAAAGCGGAGATAATCGGTGTCCTCATAGTGTTTATCTTCGCCTTCGCCCCGCAGGATGAAGTCCACGTAGGCATCCGCCTGCGGCAGATAACACCCGTGCGGACCAAGCGCCCAGGTGGAGTGCCATTCCAGAAGGCCCGATTCGCCGACAACTTCCCGGGCGCTGCGCGCGAGAGCGTAGAGGGCCGCCGGATTTTCGATATACTGCCCGTCAAAATACAAGCCGTCCGGCTTATGTTCGGTCATGACCCGGCGGATGGCGTCCAAAAAAAGTCCCATGTTCTCGCCTGTGGGTGTGCCCGGCGGCCAGTTGGTGAAGCCTTCGAAACTGTTGAATGCCTTCGGTTCCAGTGCGGTTCCCCGCAGAAAATAATAGGGGCTCGTGTACACGATAAACCGCATGCCCTGACTGTGCAGGGTTTCACGGACCCGCGCGAATTCATCCGCGCCCAGGCGGGGCACAAAATCCAGGTTCCAGTCCTTCCAGAGCATGACTTCCGACTGGAGCAACACAATATTGCCTGCCTGCTTCCAGCGGGCGAGCGTGGCATCGTCGGGATAGCCGAGTGTGTTCGACCAATGCCAGACCACGTTGTCGCGGAACGAACGGTCCCAGTCATAGGGCTTGGGCGGACAGACGCCCACCCAGAGCACGGCGTCGGGAGTAAGGGGATAGGTTGCCGCAACGGGGGCATAGGGGGCAAACTGGTCGTTGCATTCCTGCATGGAAGTATAAAGCCCGAAGGCGCCCCACTCATCGGCGATGAGATGGTTGTTTTCGAAGGAGGCATGCCAGGCGGTGTCAATCCTGCTGGCGACCGGCACGGCCAGCGCCTCGTGCGCATGCACCATGAACAGGGAATCACCGTTAACACGAATGGTGATGTTCGGATGTTCAAAGGACAGGCGGGCGAAGCCGGGTTCCCGGTGGCTGATATGACCTCCCGCCAGGGGAGTGCCGAGCCTTATTTCGGCAAGGGGACGTTCATGGCCGATGCGCTGGTGGAATGTTATGATGCCTGATGCCAGGTCAAAATGGATATCCGCGCCTGTCGTGCGTATGCGGATCTCGCCGGGGATATCCTCCACGGATTCCACCTCGAGGCCCCGCTGCGGATGTGGAAACACGGCCGGGTCCATCAACTCCTGAAAGGTGGGTGCGGTGGGCGGCGCGGCCAAAGCCGGGATACTGCACAACAACGCCGCCACGAAAAAGGCCATGGATAGTCTCATACTTTCTTTCTTCTCTACGCGATGCGACGAAGTAAAACGGATTGAGATGCCCGGCAGATTATTTGTTGATTACCAGGCAGCCTGCCATCATGTCATGGAGGCACTGCTTCTTCTCCGTGAATCCGGCCATGATAAAGCCGATGCACAAGGTGAGCCCGGAGATGATTTTCCCCCAGTACCGGCCGTTTGCCCGGCCGAAGCCGATAGGCTGTCCGGACAGATCGGTTACCTTAATGCCCAGCAGCAGTTTGCCCGGCGTGGCCTGCTTTGACGAGGACTCAAAAAGAGTATAGTACAGCCAGTTGATAATGATGCCGATGATATACCCTACAACACCCGTTGCGAGTTGTACTGAGGCCATATCGGAACCACCGGTTGCCATGACAGCACCCATGAAAAAGCCCAAAATTCCGCCAATAATCGTTCCCGCGATTGTCAAAAGAACCCCGTCAATCAGGCTGGCGGCAAACCGTTTCCAGAATCCCGCGTACAGAGGCATCGCGGGACCGGCATAGTAGGGGTAGGCCTGTGGAGCGGCGGCAGGCATAAAGGGCGGCGGGGCTACCTGGAGCGGCCAGAAATCTGAGAACGCGGGAAGGCTGGACGCGGGCCGCCAGCCGGGCAGGTCGGAGCGCCACACCAGGGTAGCCGGTCCCAGAGTGCCTGCGGCGGCCATCTGGCGTAACGTTTCCAGCGGATAAGGCCCCAACTGTTGGTTGTTTAGCGCCACGTACCACGCGTCGGGAATACCATTCCCTTCATAGATCTGCTCATTCATTACCGTTCTCCTTTAATACCGGTGAATATACCAAAACGGGCATTGCCCGCATCCCAGGGCCGTTCAAATAGACTGAGAAAAAAAACACTGTAACCGAAGCGCCAAAGGCCCGAAACAGCCCGCTCGCACGTTGACCACCCCGGTTGCTGCGCTGAAAATAAGTTCGAAAAGCAGGGACTGACCCAAGAGAATCTACCCTGGCGGATGAGACGGGCCTGTCCCGGGCTTCCTAACGAACCTGTTTCCATCGTTTGTAGTAGCGCCGCAAGGCTCATGACGGACCGCCTCCAGTTTTGGGGCGGTCCAAACATGCAAGCCCGAAAAAACGTTGACAAAAGAACCGGATTTAACTCCCCAAATCAACCCGACTGCTGAGATTAGTTTACAGTTCACACGTTAAGAAATCAAAGATACTTCAACAAGGTCGGAACCCGGTACGATGGGTGTTAGACTCATGGGATGATTGATAGTAGTCCGTTAGTCTCGCGGCGGAAGGAATACACACACCCAAAACAAGGTCCCGTGAGGACGATTGGTGGTAGTCCGCTAATCTTGCGGCGGCAGGAATACACATACCCAAAACAAAGTCCCGTAGGGACGATTGAGGATAGCCCGCCACTTCAGTGGCGGGTAGTGGACGTTCGTCTCCGTATGGAGTCCCGTAGGTACGATTGAATCCGTTTCCCGTTCAACCGTCCCAACAGGACTGATAAAAACCTTACCCCGAAGTTCCCGCCTCTAAAGAAGTGGACTATCCTTAATCGTCCCTACGGGACTGGATAGAAACCCGCTGCCGGTCGCAAAAAAACACGCTATCCTCAGCGATAGGAACAGACATATTCCATAATACCGTCTTCAACGGTAATGTCAAAACCGGATTTCCCCGGAACATCGAAATACGTTCCCGCACCATAGCACTGCTGTTCCGAAGATCCTGCGAGTTGCACCCGGCAGGCGCCCGCGATGACCTCCATGCGTTCCGGCGCGTTGGTGTTGAAATGATAGTCGCCCGGATAGATCAGGCCGATGGTCTTTTCCGAACCGTCAGGCAGTACGATGGCATGGCTGACCACCTTGCCGTCAAAATACACGTTCGCTTTGCAACGCACGGTCACGTTTTCAAATTTTTCTGGAATGGCCATAAGGAATACTTTCTTTCTTTTCGGGTTGAATGTTGTAAGTTGGAGATAATATCCAGCAGAACAAACGCATTATAATGTCTTGCCTCCGCATTGACAAAGTTTTCGGTACTGTCCTTTTCATCCTTTCTGTCCTTTAGGTCCTTTGCTATAGGGACAATTCCAAAGCCAACAACCGTTTTCATGTTTACCGTTGCTTCCTGACCATAGGCGTCTTGTGGTTGAATGCGCGGCTCCTGCGCAGCTTACGGCAAAGAGGCTGTCCCGATCACTGTATCCCCAGTTCCGCTTCAATCTGTTCATGAAGGGCGTTCAGACTTTTCTCCACGGCGAGCCGTGTTTTTTCCACCGCTTCCGGGCTGTCGTCGGGCGGCGGGGGAATGGGGGGGGCATAGGCGCAGATGATGCGGCTGAAGGGCTTCTGTATGGGCAGGCGGTCCCAGGAGCGCATCCGCCAGGCGCGGTCAACGACAAACGCGTTGGGTATGATCGGTAGTTGCGTGCGGGCCGCCAGGATGCTGATGCCGGGTTTTGCCGCGCGCCGGGGGCCGCGGGGTCCGTCCAGGGTGAAGCCGGTGATGGGCACCGTGTTTGCCGCCTGAACCAAGGCTGCCATGGCTTCATGACCGCCGCGGGAGGAGGAACCCCGCGCCGAATGGATGTGCCAGTGTCGCATCACGCGGGCGCCGAATTCCCCGTCAAAGCTCAAACTGGCAAGGCCGACATAGCCTTTGCCCCGGTTGTGACAACAGGCCATGATCATGCTCTCATGCCATATGGCGACCAGGCAGCGTCCGTTTTCATTCAGGGTCTTCTGATACAGGTCGCCGCCCCGCATTTCCACGGTGCACGAGCGGAAGAGCCACTCGAAAAGTTTCGCGACTATCCAGGGGAGCACGGCCAGCTGGATCCGCTGTCCCAGGGTGAAGCGGCGTGTCGAGGTGTCAGGGGATATGGGCTTGCTCATAAGGATTCCAGTGCGCGGACGAGATGGTAGACGAGTGCGGTTTGCGGCGCGGGCACGCGCGCTTTTGCCGCTCGCCGGAGTATTTCTCCGCTAATGGCTTCGATTTCGGTTTGCTTGTTTTTGCGGATGTCCTGGAGCATGGACGAAATATTGTGCCGGCTGGCTTCACAGGCCTTTTCCGCGCGTTCCGCGGCGCTGCCCCCAATAGGGAATCCTTCCGCCAGGGCCACGGCCGCCGCCTCTTCCGCCAGCAGGTGCAGCAAGTTCCGAATTTCCGGCTTGTCGAGCAAGGCCCCGTTTTCCAGGTTCGAAAGCGCTGTCAACGGATTGATGGCCGCGTTGACCACCGCTTTTTCCCAAATGACCTGTCGCGGGTTGTCCGTGAGGGCGACGTCAAAGCCGGCTTGCTGCAGCAGGGCCAGGGCATCGTCCGCCGGACAACTGGTCCAACTGCCGAAACAGGTCGTGCCGCGTGCGGCGTGGCGTATCCGTCCGGGGGCCAGCCAGGTGACCGCTTCGGTGGTGGCGCCGGCAAGCATCCTCCCCTCTCCGCAACGTTCCGCAAGCGTTTCCGCATTGCCCAGCCCGTTTTGCAGGGTCAATACCGGCGATTCCGGTGGAAGGGCGATTCTGCCGGTGGCATGGGCTTTGGTCAATACCAGCACCAGCCGGGGAGGGACAGGAAAGTCTATTCCTATTTCCGGGTGCGCTTCCAGAATTTCTTCATTCTCCTCAACAAGGAGCCCCTGTTGCCGGAGCAGTTTCGCCCGATCGTCGTCATAATCAATGAGGCGCGTGGGTACGCCCGAACGGGCAAGCCGGGCTGCGAACAGGCAGCCCAGCGCGCCGGGCCCGATTACCGCAACCTCAGTCATGGTGTTCTCCGCAATGCCGGTTTACAGGGGCTTGACGAAAGCATCCTTGAAACCCGTTTTTGCGCGGACTTCGCCCAGCGCCTTGTCCGCGCTCGCGCGATCGGCATACCCGACCACGACGACGCGGTAATATGCGTCATCCTCCGAAGGAATAATGGCCGCCTGCAGACCGCTGTCTTTTTGCACCTTCCGGCATAGCGCCTCCGCCTTGGCGCGGCGGTCAGCGCCGCTGAGGGCGCCCAGCTGAATGCCGAACTTGTGACCGCCTGTGGCGGGAACGTTTGCCGCCGCTGTTTTTTCAGACTGTGGCGGGTCAAGCGGTTCCAGGGGCAGGTCTTCGATGGGCGCTTCCACGGGCGTCAGTTCCGGTGGCTGTTGCGATGCTGCCGGGGCAGGCGCAGCGGGTGGTTGTACCGCCGGCTGTGGGGGGGGCGGGGCGGCCTGAACCACTGTGGACGGCGTCCCGGCCGGTGGTTGCGTCAGATCTTCACCTTCCCGGGCGGTGGCCGGATCCGGCTTCGGTTCCCGGCCGGGCGCTTCGACCTGGATGGGTTTCGAGCGGTTGGAAGGAAGTGGATCCATGGAGGTTTTTCGCGGTGTCGTGGCCATAAAAATGTTCTTGGGCTTCGGCATATCCGGGTCGGGCGTGACAACGGCATTGGCGTTTCGGCCGCTTTCACCTTCTGTGGCGGGCGTTGCGGCAGTTCCGGCTGTGACCACCGACGGACTGCTCTGTGTTAGCGCCTTCTCGCCTTCCGGTGTTCCGGGCACCTCGCCCTCCTGTGATGCGAACGCGGGCACGGTATAGGTTTCCGTGGCGGATGCGACGGGGGGTGCGGGCGGTGTTTCTGCGGCTTCCGTCGCAGCCGTCTCGCCTGCCGGCGGATTCACGGAATGGTCCACGCGGCCTACCAGGACACCGGCGCCGAAGACGAACGCCATAAGCCCGAGCACGCCGCAGGTGTAGAGAATGAGCTGGCCTGTGGTGGCCTCCGCCACATGCACTTTTGTCTGATACTCGTTGTGACCTCGTTGATACTTACTCATTGGTCTTCATCCCCAGGTTCCTCCACGGCGGTTTCCGGCTCCTTCTCCGGGGGCGGTGCTTCCTCGTCCGTGACCTCCGCGGAAGGCTGCTCCGGTTCCGGTGATTCAAGCAGGCGCAGCTTTTCCAGGAGCAACACGCGCGCTTCGTCCAGTTCCGTATAACTGAAATTCAGGTCCCGTGTTTCAATGAGCCGCCCTGTCGCCCTGTCCAGAAACAAGGTGACCCGGCCGGTATCCTCGCTTCCTTCCGATTCACGAATCTGCCGGAACGCCTTCTGCCGCTTCAACAGTTGGGCGGCAAGAAAGGCCTGTGCCATATCTGCCCGGGCACTGGAATCGGCAAAGTCATAAAACAGGCGTCGCAAGGGAGACAACGTTTCCTGACGTTCCGCCTCGAGCACTTTCGGGTCGTTAAACTGGGTTTCCCAGGAACAAAACAGGGCCGGGTCTTTGTCCTTCGGAACACAATCCGCGCAATAGTCCCGGCGTTCCAGGGAATCGTCCTCGATTCTTGCGGCGGAATGCACTTTCTGTTCGTGAACGAACTCCTGTTCGCACCCATGGCATTTGGCCGCGCATTTACTGATTTTAATTTCCATCGGGTTCCGTTATCGTTGCTGGTACGGGCTTGGGGCGCCGTAGGAATGAATTCTTATGGTTATGGGAATAGAAGGCTGCAAAACACAATGCGTTGTGGTGCCAAAGACATTCTTATCCTTTCAGGCACCATAAATAGTATACCGCATTTCATGGCGTCGGGCAAGGATTATATCGGCGCCTTCATTCAAAGAAAATGGCGTACTTGCCGGATACGGCCGTCTCGCTGCGAACCAGGAGGCGCTGCTGGTCAGGCAGCCAAGTCCAGGAACCGGGGTCCAGCGCCGTGTCATTCCGGGTGATGCGCACCGGGCCGGAGTTGATGCGGACGGGTTTGTTGTCCCGGGCCCTGCTCAGGGCCTCGCGGGTAAAGCGCGGTGACCCGCCTTTCATGCGGATGCGCAGCAGGTGGGGTTTCGCCGTTCCTTCCAGGGTGACATACATGGGGTTGCCCTCTTCAACCTTCACGCGCAGTTCGCCGCTGTTGTCCGTGTGATGTACGGTAAATTCGGAGTTGCCATGGGGGTAGATGTTCAAGGTGAGGTAAGGCGCCCAGCTGTCGTCGCCGATGCCGGTGTAAGGCCTGGATATCTTCATGGGAATGATGGCGCCGTCGCGGACATACACGGGATATTCGTCCAGGGGGAAATCGCGGGTAATCGTAATGCCGCCCTCAATGAGCTCGGTGTCGTTGAACCAATAGCGCCATTGCCCGGGAGGGAAGCTCACGGTCCGGGTGGGGGAATCCTGGTAAATGGGGGCAACGAGAAAATCATCGCCGAACAGATACTGGTACTTGCCCTCCACGGGTTTCATCAACACCCGTCCGCCCCGGTGCGCCTGGACCACGTAGCAGTATATGTACGGCACCAGTTCGGAGCGCAGCCACGAGTATTCCCGCACTAGTTCCAGCTCCTGCTGCGTCCGTTTCCACATGCGCCGCTCGCCGTGACCGCCGTTCAGGAAGAACCCGCAGAAGGTGGAAAACTGGGTCCAGCGGATATAGAGTTCCGGCTGGATTTCCGTGCCCCCGTGGTACCCGGCGATGTCGGAACCCGGCAGGCTGTATCCGTACTTGGCGCTGCGCAGGATGCACCAGAGGGCGCGTTCCAGACCGCGCTCTTCATACGACCAGGTGTGTTTGTTGTCTCCGACCCAGTTCAACGTGGCCGCATCCACCGGCGAAAAGCCTTCGGGATGGATCCAGGGCAGCACGCTGTCGAAGGACCGGCTCATGGTCACAAATTCGGGGTTTTGTGTCAGGCCGTGTTGCAGTTCGTCACGGTAAAAATGGTCCATATACCCCCGCGTGGTCATCCAGCCTTGGTGGGTGCGCTGGTAAAAGGCGGGGATCTTGCCAAACAGGCTCGTGGAAAAGTAACTTGCCGTGTCGTCCAGTTTCCATGCATCCACTCCCAAATCAAAGGCCTGCTGTTGCATGGAGCGCCACCAGGCCATGGCTTCCGGATTGGTATAATCGATCAGCCCGCCCCGGCCCTGCCACCATTTGAACTGTTGCCCGTTGCCGACCAGGTAGCCCTTGTTCTTTGCCTCTTCATAGAAGGCTTGGGAGTCCTTAATCGGCGTCGCGTCGCTTTCACTGTTGACCATGCAGGTCATCCAGAGGGCGATGCGTATGCCCCGGTCCCGGTAACGCTGGAAAAGTTCTTTCGCGTTCGGATAGCGGGTTTCATCGATGGTGAAATTGTTGTTGATCAATGCCCAGGGCGAATCCACAAGGTAGGCGCCGACCGGAAAGTCGTGTTCGAGATAGCCGTCAATCATCTCTTCCATGAACGCCCCCGTCAGCACGTCATCCTCCCAGATCCAGGGCTCCAGCGCCCACGCGGGGGTAAGGGGCGGGTTCACATGGCGCTGCTTGTTGAAAGGCATTCCCCACAAGGGAAACGCAATATAAAAATAAACGAACAGGGCCAGAAGCACCAGGAGCGCGGCGGCAATTTTCAAAAAGAGTTTTAAGAATCGCGGCATGGAATATTTCCTTTAATGGACAAAAGCCTTTTGCTAAACCACAACCATCATGGAAACAAAATTGTTCACAGGAGTGAAGCTTTGCCTGTCATTGATCGAGTGCCTGTGAGGCGCCGTAACGCAGCGCATACGCCCGACGGTGTATATCGCGGGCCGCCCCGGTCAGTTCCGGATAGGGCGTGTCCGTGACATCCACAAAACCGATATTATAGTTCTCACCGTCATACCAGCGTCCCGTGACCGGTTCATCCACATATTGAAACCAATGGCACCCGACGAAGGCGGGATGCTCCACAACACTCTGGACATACGTTACATACTGCGCGGCCCGGGCTGCCTGGTTTTCCGTGCTGACCAGGCCTGTGTGAAACATGCCCCGGTCGAGGGCGCCGAAGTGAAACTCGCCGATGAGCATCGGCTTGCCCAATGCCTGGTCGCCGGTCCACTTGTCCACGGGTAGGACGCGATAATAGAGGTTGAAGGATACCACATCGGCAATTTCCGCACAAGCGCGCACCACGGGCTCAGGCGCCATCGAGAAGCGGCAGCCCAGGTACAACTGCTTCGGGGCATGCCGCCGGATTGCGTCCCGTATCACCGAGAAATAGCGGAGGGCAAAGCGCTGCAGGTAAGCGTCAAGGTCCTTCTTGGCGGCCTCGTTGCGCCTTTTGGGGCGGCACAACGATTCCCAGGAGTCAAAGTCTGTTTCCCAGGCCAGGTTCAACGCGTCAATGGTCCCGTACTGTTCCGTCAGGAATTGGATCAGCGCTTTGCGGGCCAGCTGGTCCGGGGCGCTGGTCAGCACGCCGTTGACCACACCCTCCCAGGCAAGTTCGTTGTCCACGAAATACCCGATGCACAGGGGATTCGCCGCGTATTTTCCCGCGACATACGCAATCGCGGGGTCCACGTTTTGCGCGAAAGAGTCGTCATAAACATCGATGATTTTGCCCCAGTACCCATGGGCGGTTTCCACCCGCTTCACGTTGCCGATATGGGCGCAGGCCGTGAAAGGAAGCGGGCTGTTGTCCATCATGTCAGCCTGGCTCCAGTTGCCCAGGGTGTTGAAGCCCCAGTGGCGCAGCCGCTGATAGCTGTTCTCGCGCCACGGGTCGCGCCAGGACGCGCCGTATTTCCGGACCAGGTTCGCGGTGTAAAAACTAAACGTGGCGCCTGCGCCGCCGATGACATCCGCCATGCTGTGCGCGTTCCGGCCTTGGGAAAAGATGCCGCCGAAAAGAGGATCATCCCGGGCCGGGAGCCAGTCGAACCAGGCGTCCCGTTGCTCCACGAAGGTATATTCGCCTGTGCCCACGCAATTCAGCCCGAAGGAAAGAAACAGGGTGCCGTCAGGCGTGACCAGCCACCACTTTCCGTTCACCTCTTCCGTGCGGAACCAGCCGGTGGCGTCCAGGCGCGGCCCGGCGGCCCAGCCCCCGAAACGGTCCCGTTCAGGCAGTTCGGGTTCAGGTTTCCGCGCCTCTTTTTCATCGCGCAGTCTTGTTTCAAAGTCCTGTTCCGATTCCAGCTTTCCCGGCCAGGTGGCGTGTTTGTACTGGCCGAAACGGTCCACGAAGGGTAAGGGTGTCCGCGTTGCGTCCGGTTTCCCGCTGCCGAACAGATACGCTTCTTTTACCTGCAGCACCTGTTCCTGTTCCGGGCGGGGCAGAAACAGCTGAAACGCCGTGATGGCGCTCAGATCCAGAGGGTCGCCCTGACCTGCGGGCGCGTCCGTCGGTGGCAGGCCACGCATGCCCCATAACGTGTCGCCGCCTTTCCGCTTGAATGCCATCCTGAAATCCAGTTCCTGGCTTGGCGGCACGGAACCTGACAGGGTATTGCAAAAATGCGTGCCGTCGGCGCCTGCATTGTCCAGGCGCAGGGCCACATCCACCGCTGTCTCGCCGGGGTTGTACAGGATGATGCCAATGCCCCCGTGGGCCGACCAGTCCCAGCCGCCTTCGGGGGCCTTGAAATAGACATTGGGCCACGGTGTTTTGTGAAAGCGTATGACAAGGCCGTGGTCCACACTTTTTTCAAGGGCTTGTGTATTGTGGAACTGGATGAATTCGGGCAGCGGTTCCGTATTGAAATCCACAAGCACCTTGTCCTGGCCTATTGTTTCCGCGCCGCCGTATATGGCGACAGCGGCGAAGAGTGTCAGCGACAAAAGAAGGCTTCGTGCTATGTTCATTTGTTTGTTGTCTTTCTTTTCAATGTTCGAACACACCCTATGATTGAAAGGGTGCTGCCGAACGTAGGCCTTGTCCAGAACCCAGATTTCCATAGTATTTCGTGCTCGTACCTCGTGCTCGTAATCGAAAACATGCAAGAGGAATCCGATTACGATAAATAACCTACCGAAGATATTGTTTTTTTTATGGCCGCATCCACCAATCGGCCGGGTGGAGCGGTACTCAATAATTCAACCTAAAAACGGCTTTTAACGCCGGGAAAACCTCTTAAAAGAAAGGACCGAAAGGACTTAAAGGACGCACCAACCGGGAGAACGTTTTACTGTCCTTTTGGTCGTTTATGTCCTTTAAGTCCTTTGGGTTGAAAACGGCTTCAGAATTCAACTGCCGTTTTTAGCTTCAAACGTTCATGTCACAGACGCACAAGGTAAACATACTTCGCCGAAGGCATGAATTGATCCAAGCGTAACCCGCCTTCAAGCCCATTTTCCCGGATACACGACAGGACGGACAGGGTTCACAGTTCTTCATACACGGACCTGTAGATATGCGTATAAGCCCGGTGTATGGCCTTGGCTTGGGCATCCACCAGACCGGGCAAATCCTCTTCCAGGTCCAGGCCCAGGGTCAGGCGTTTCAGGGTTTCCGGGGTGTCGGAGATGCAGGCGGAGGAACTGCCCCGCATCATACGGGCACGGTTGAGCAGGTGGCGGAAGAAGGCGTACCCGTCCCGGAGGGCGGCATATGACTCCTCGTTTATAAGCGCCTCTTTTCGGAGCGTGTCCAGCGCGCCGAACACGCCGCCCCGTTCGAGCTCCGGGTGCCCTTTCACATGGCGCAGCTGCAGGATGCGCGTGGCGAATTCAATCTCGGCAATGCCCCCTTCGCGGCGTTTCAGGTCAAGGCGCTGGGCCGACGCCGCCAGTTTTGCGCGCATATGTTCGAGGTCTTCCAGCGCCTTCCGGTCCAGGCCCATGGAAAAGGCCATGTGGCGCGCTTCCGAAGCGGTGCGGGTGGCAAACGGCTCGTCTCCCGAGACGCCGCGGACTTTCATCAGCGCGAATTTTTCCCAGGGATAGGCCTCTTCCTGGTAGTACTGGCGCAGACGTTGCGCCGGAATGGCCAGAACCCCTTTGCTGCCGTCGGGACGCAGCCGCGCGTCGACGTCGTAGAGGATCCCGTAGCGTGTGGGTTCCTTGAGTTGCTTCAATACCTGGGAGGCGATTCCCGAAAAGTATTCAATGGGTGAGGTGGTGACGGTAAAATTGGTTTCGTCCTCGTCTTCATATACAAAGACCAGGTCCAGGTCGCTGCCGTAGCCCAATTCGCGTCCGCCGAATTTGCCCAGCGCCAGCACGGCGAAGGAGGCGGAAGTTTCCCCGAAACGGCGCGCTGTTTCAATGCGCGCACGCTGCAGCGAATTGGCGATGACGACTTCCGCCAGTTGGGATAGTTCATCGCCCACGGAGGCCACGGAAATGCCGAGGATCAGATCGCGCAGCGCTATTTTGAGCACTTCGCCGTCCCGCAGGCGGTACAGGGCGGGCGCGGAATTGACCGCGTGTTGCAGATCGGCGAGCGTTTGCTCCAGTTCTTCCCGGTCCGAGGGGTTTTCGATATGTCCCGGCGTGCCGATAAGGTCAAGCAGGCTGATGTCGCGCACGAGCATCTCACTGAAATAATCGCTGTTGGAGATCAGCGCGATAAGATACCGGGAGAGCCTGGGCTGGTATTTCAGCAGGTTGTACAGGGTCGCCGGCACGGGCAGCAGCGACAGGATCTGGCTCAGGCGGACGAGCGCTGTGTCCGGGTCGGGCGTCTGGCCCAGCGCGGAAAGCAGGAATGGCGCGATGGCGGCGAACTGCTGGGCGGTTTCACGCGTGTAGGGCGCATCCACAGGGCCGTTCGCCATGACCAAAATTTCCTCGCGGGCCCGTTCCGCGTTGGTGAAGCCGATGGAGTGCAGTTTCTCCAGGCCGGCCGCGCAGTCGGATTCCGGAGACAGCAGTTCATTCACCCACAGGTTGCCGTCACCCTTGGTCGCCAGGAACTGTTCCAGGATCGCCCGCGTTTCCTGGCAGCGTTCCCGGTATACGTTCATAAAAGCGCCGCCGCTGGAATAACCCAGTCGGCGCGCCAGCAGTTCCAGTTCCTCAGGTGACTCGGGCAGGATATGGGTCTGGCGTCCCCCCTGGATCTGCAGCCGGTGTTCGATCCCGCGCAGGAAGATGTAGTTCCGTTCCAGGGTCTTGGCCTGGAGCGGCCGTATCCGTTGTCGCTCGCCCAGCGCGCGCAGCGCCTCCAGCGTATTCGGGGTCCGGGAATCGGGCCAGCGCCCCCCATGGAGCATCTGGAGCATCTGCACCGTGAACTCGATGTCGCGGATGCCGCCGCGCCCCAGTTTTACCTCGCGGTCCGTCTGGGTTTTGGAGGCGATGACTGTTTCCGTCTGTTGCTTGACGTTGCGTATGTCCTCCAGGGTCGCATCGTCAAAATAGCGGGGGTACACGAAGGGGCGTAGCCGTTCGAGCATGGTTTCACCGAGCACGAGATCGCCCGCGCAGGGCCTGGCCTTGATCAGGGCCTGCCGTTCCCAGGCCCGGCCGAAATTGCTGTAATAGTCCACCGCGCCGTCCAGCGAGCAGGCCAGCGGTCCGCTGTTGCCGAAGGGACGCAGCCGGGTGTCCACCCGGAAGACGTGGCCTTCGCTGGTCTGGCCCGAAAGGGCCTTGATGATCAATTCGCAGAGTTTGCGGTAATATTCCTCCGCCGTTGCCGAACGGGGCGAATCATCGCGGGTATGGCCGTTGGCGCTGTATAAAAAGGTCAGGTCGATGTCGGAACTGTAATTCAGTTCGCAGCCGCCCAGTTTGCCCATGGCAAGGACGCAAAAGGTGACTTCATGGGCCGGGTCTTCGTCGGAAACCAGCGTCCCGTAGCGTTCGGACAGTTCCCGGGTGGACGCGAGCAGCGCCCCTGCTATCATGGCGTCTGCCAGGTGAGAGATGTCGGCCGCCACCGATTCAAAGGGTGCGTGCAGATAGGCCTCGCGCATCGCAATGCGCAGCATGTGCTGCCGGGTGAAACGGCGCATCCAGCGCAGCCGCCCCTCAAACCCGGGGTGTTCCGTAAATGCCTGTGTCACGGCGTCGATCAGGTCCGCCCGGGAGGGCGGGCGGTCAGGCGTGACATGCTGCCAGAGCCAGGCCCCCCACGCGGGGTTGGCGCAAAGCGTGTCGGACAGGAGCGAGCCCTGGGAAAACAATTCCACCAGCATTTCGAGGTAGCCCGGGGCATCGCCGGTGCGCAGGATCTCGTGCGGGGCGCCGGTTTCCGCCTCCAAAAAGCGGGTCAGGCTGACCAGCGCGTGTTCCGGATCCGCCGAGTTGTCCAGCGCGATTTTTAACCGGGGCAGCAGGGACTCCGCGCCGCGGTTCCGTAAAAGTTCCTCACAAGCCCGTAGTGTTGCGGGGTCGCAGGTGTAAGGGTGTTCTGTCGCTTCCATGCAGGCGTGGATTCCATTGTGGATGATTTATACAAGCGGGCAACCGGGAACGCGACCATAGATCACGGCACGGCCAGTTGTTGTTTCAGCGCGCGCAGGCGCGGCGAAGCGCTGTACCGGGCGAAGACGGGCTGGCTGATGAATGTCCGCGCCGCCGCGGCGTCCAGCGTTGTGAGGCGTTCCAGCGCCTCGAAGAGCCGGGATTCGTTCTCGGGCATGCAGACCAGGAAGAAGGTGATGATGAGCGTCCAGGTTTCCGCTTCCCGGGGCTGCAGCGCCTCCACCATCTCTATTTCCTTGAGCGCCTCCTCGGCATGCCCCGTATGCGCGAGGCTGATGCCCATCAGCGTGCGCGCGTACAGCCATTCCGGGGCAAGGCGCACGCACTTGCGGAAACCGGCCAACGATTCCTCATAACGTTTTTCCTTGTACGCGTCCATACCCAGCTGAAACCAGCGCTTGATGCGCCGGGTGCGCCAATACCGCGTGCCCAGCTGTATGCCGAGAACAAGGGAGGCGGCCGCTACAAGTACTACGATGTTGCCCATGGGTTCTTCCTGTATTCGGTAAAATTACCAGATCAGTATATCAGACTGGCACGGCATAAGTCCTGATAGGGTTTTAATCCGAACTTTGTTTGCATGACCCCGTTGTTTTTTGTATGATAGGGCTATCGGTTCTTAACCGATATTGGATGCCGTTCGGTTGTATACCGACGGTTAGGTAAGTAAGGCGCCCGGCCGTTGTATGCGGTACGGGCAGGTTGCAACGGTTACCAGTTATGGGAGGTAGTTGACATGTCTGATGTGAAATCCTTTTTTGACGGTCTTGAAAGTCGTGTGGATGCGGGCAAAATCGCCGGCATGAACTCCATCTTTCAGTTCAACCTCGGCGAGGAAGTGTATGCCGTGAAGGTTGCCGACGGCGCGGTTGCCGTGAGTGAAGGCGCCATGGAGGGCGCGAACATTCAGTTGACCATGACCCCGGAAGATTTCCTGGCCCTGGTGGGCGGTTCGCTGAATTCCCAGCAGGCTTTCCTGACGGGCAAGCTGAAAATCAAGGGCGACATGCAGCTGGCGCTGAAACTGCAGACCATTTTCAACCTTGGTTGATCCTGTTTTATCCATTCAAGGCCGCCCCGTTCCGGGGCGCCTTTTTTTATGATGTACGGAAAAGTATTTTTCATAACGCTGCTCGCGATACCAGTACTATGGTGTTGTTCCCGCTCTGAACGGGTGCAAGACGGCGGAGAAATCAAGGTCACCAGCGGCGACGGCGTGTCCGTCGCGATTTCCCTGTACGCGCCGGCACACGCGTCGCGGCCGCCCGGGCTGATCCTGGTGCATCGTTACGGCGCCGACCGCGTCGTATGGGGGGGCTTCGCGCAGGCGGCGCGGGACGCGGGCATGCTTGTGGCAGCCGTGGACCTGCGCGGCCATGGCGGCAGCCGCACCAGGGACGGTGAAACCATACACTATTCTCGCCTGACCACGGAGGAACTTCTGGCCTCCCTGGGTGATATCGATGCCGCGAAGCGTTGCCTGCTTGACGCGGGTGCGCATCCGGAGAACCTCGCGGTTGCGGGAGAGGGGCTGGGGGCCAACCTGGCGTTGCGGTACGCCCTTCAATCCCCCGATATCCAGGCCGTGGTGATGGTGTCACCCGGTCTGGACTATAACGGGATTACCACGGAAGAGGCGATAAAGCAGCTGAAGGATTGTCCCGCGCTGCTGGCGGTTTGCGAGGGGGACGCCTACGGGGCCATGTCCGCTTCGGCACTAAAGGCCGCAGCGCCGGTATTCGCCGAGTTGCGCAGCTGGCCGGGCGCGGCCCACGGAACGGATCTGTTCGCGGTACACCCGGAGTCCATGCAGTACATACTGCAGTGGCTTAACCGAATATTGGACAAAGAATAGCCGTTGCCTCCGAATCAGCGGATGTCCGCGTCCAGCCATTTGATGACGGCCATGATGCCCCGCGCCCGCTTGAGCATGGTGGCTTTCAGTCCCTGTTCCCGCAGTTTTTCCTTGGCGTCATGCCGGTCTTTCGCGACAACGATTCCCCCTATGAACGACTTATCCTCCGCGCCCTCCGCGCGTATCGCGTGATACTCATAGGTAGGCATTCGCACACTCCTTGCGCCGGTTGCACACCCGCAGCCTGTAACCGCCATATTCTAACAGATGTGATACTTAAGCGCAATGGGCGGAATAAATAAAACCTCTCAGGCGGACCGAATCGACATGACAAGAAGAAGATAGAGAACAACCTGAACACTTCGATGACACCGGTGGGGAGAAACAAGGAAGGCATGGTAACAGACTCGTTTCAAAGGGGATCACGTTTTTGGTGATAATAACCCACTGAATGTCATTCCGGTTTTTTCGCGGCTCATGGCATGCATCAAAGTGCGCTGCCGGATAACGCGAAAAAGACCGGAATCCAGACTATTACCACGCAAGAAAAGGGGCTTTCATGTAACATTTTATGACCCATCTTGTCCTTGCCCACAGCTTCCGAAGATGGATTCCGGTCTTTTTGCGGCCTGGTTAAGCCCTTCGAAATAGGCCCTTTCTCCACCGCGAAAAACCGGAATGACGTTGCGTTGGGTCTGTCACTTACTTTCGCAAGCTTTTCTGTCTTTGCGCTGCCTTGCTGCATCTTCCGCGCCGCTGCGTTCAGTATCCCCTCCCTTGCTTTGGAAGGTATTCCACCTTCATTCCCTGCGCAGGGCCGACAGGGGAATGGTTCTGAGGAAAAGCGCGGTGACGAAAAGAACCGAAACCAGGTACGCGAATACAATGGCGGCAAGAATGATGGCAAGGTTTGTAAAATCGAAGGCCTGTCCCGACTTCAGGAGCAGGGGAAGCGTGGCCATAGCAGCAGCCAGGAAGCCGATAAACAGGCCCGCGCCGACCAGTCCGGTATTTTCAAGCATGGCGGCGCGGCGTATGGCGCCGGGCGTGAATCCCACGGCCAGGAACAGCGCGAATTCCGCGCGGCGTTCCGCCAGGCCGCGCGCCGTCATGACGGCGGCGCCGCCCGCGCCCAGCATCATGCCCAGGCCGCCGAGCACGAGGAACATGGCGAGATAGGCCCGCTCCACGGCATAGAACCCTTCCAACCGCTTGGCGGACGGTACGGCCTCCATGCCGAGCCTGCCGTGCGTGCGGTTTAGTTCAGCGGCAGTCGCCGCGGCGTCTGCGGATTCGATCAAAAAGGCGCGGTAGCCGCTTTCATGGGGAAAGAGGCGCACGAAGTTTTCTTCCGACAGGAGCAGGCTCCCCTGGAACAGGGAGAGGCGCATGGGCAGGTTGCCCGCCGCACGCAGCGTGAAGGGCGACCCGTTGCTGTCGCCATAGGCGAACTCCGTGCCTTCCTGCGGATCGGTCCGCGCCTGCAATCCCCACATGGCCGTGTCCGCATCCCCGACCAGCGCCGGATAGACGCCCGCCTCCAGGGGATACGTCATCAAGGCCCAAAGCGCCGCCGCGGCACCCGGTGCGGCGAAGGCGTTCCGAGATATCAGCGCGTCCGGGTCCACCCCGTATAGACGGGGTTCCCTCGCCCGGTTCAGGTTCAGGCAGCCCGCATCGTCACCGTCTTTGACGCGCAGCGGCACCACGTTCTCCTTCGGTAAACCCAGGATGCTTTCGCCTTCGACGGTAACGGGCAATGTGGTGGTGGCGAAAACGGTAAAGCCGCCCGCGCCCGAGTCGCGTTGTTCCGGTTGCCGGGTCATGGCCGCCTGCATGGATACGACCGACTGGACCATGAACAGGCCGCTCCCGATAATGGCGGCCATGCCCAGGCTGCGGCTGCGGCGCCGGGCCAACTGGCGCGAGAGCAGTCCGGCCGTAGAGAGAGAGGCCGGCGCGGCGCGGCGCGCCCAATAACCCAGAATCAGTCCATAGGCACACAAGAGCATAATCAACAACCCCATGCCCGAAGTGAAAAAGGCGGGTGTCAGATCGAGGGCCTGTCCGAGGAACGCGGTGCGCCAGGCATAGGCCGCGAGCAAGGCCGCCAACACTCCCAAGGCCGCAAAGAGCAGGTCCGCTCCTTTACGTGTCGTCGCCACGGCGCCAAAGTCGCGCTGCAGCAACTCCCGTATCGGCCGTCGCCCCGCGCGCAGCGCGCAGGTCGTGAAGACCGCGAACACGGCGCACACCGTGATGAGGGCGCCCTGTGCCAGGAGGGCGGGCGGGGCGGTATGATACAGCACGGGGGTTCCGGCAACCGCGCCCGGCCAGAACCGGGAAAGCCCGTAAAGGAGCAAGCGTGCATAGGCCGCGCCGCAGGCCGCGCCGGCAATGGATCCGACCATGCAGCCGGGCAAGGACTCGAGCAGCAGCCAGGTGCGCACCCGCGCGGGTGTCCAGCCCGATGCCAGCAGGATGCCCGTTTCCCAGGCGCGCTGCTGCAAGCCGTGGGCATAGAGCAGGGACAGCAGCAGCAGCGCCGCGGCGATGAGAAACAGGCTCATGCCGGTGAACAGCGCGCCGAAATCAATGGCGTGTGCGACCGCCTCCAGGGCGTCTTCGCGCACAGGCATAAAACTCAGGCCAAGCAACGCCGGGTCGAGCGTGTCCTTCAAAACCGCCGACAGCCTGGTCTCGTCCATTGCATCCGTCGGAAAGCGGAGCGCCGTGACGGTTCCATACCGGCTGCCCCACCAGTCCTGGCCTGTTTCGAAGGTGGTCAGCAACTTTGGTGTCTGCCCATAGGCTTTCCAGTAGGCCTCATTTGACTGGTCCGCAAGCAACTCTTCTTCCAGCGGCAGGCCGATGTCCCAGTCCTGGCAGCTGTTCACATCGCTAAGCCCCGGAAAACGCGGGGAAAGGTCGCGCTCCACCGTGATGGATTCCATGGGCAGGATTTTGTGGACCGGCGCCTCCCCGCGGCGTTCTTTAAAACCGCCAGAGGCAAGGGGTTCATACCAGGACAGGCTGACCGTGTCGCCTTCCCCGGCGCCGAGCAGGTCCGCCAGCCATTGGTTGACGCATACGGAACCTTCCGGCGTGTCCGGTGGTGCGGCGCCCGCGACCACAAAGGAATAGGGGGTGGCCCGGTCTCCCAGACCGATGTGGTTGACCAGGTAGGTCAGCACGGGGCGGGCCTCGACCGTCCGCAGGACGGCCTCTGCCACGCTGTCCTCAATGAAGAGGCGCTCCGACTCCAACTGCAGGATGCCCGAGGGATGGGAAACGATGCGGAAACCGAGTTGTTCCGGACGCCAGCAGTTGGACAGCGCCCGGCGGAGTTCTTCCGCGGTGTTCCCGGCACCGCTCAACAGCAGGTTCGCTTTGCCGGGGAGTTCCGACAATTCCCCGAGCCAGTCTCGATTCACATAGATATTCACAGGCATGGACTGGTCGGCGGAAAGGGAAAAGCGCCCGCCTTGTGTATCGGTCAATACGCCCAATACGCGCACCCGGGCAACCGCCGTGTCCCGTTCTCCGCCGGCGGCCAGGGGTGCCTCCGCCGGTATTTGCGAAGGCTTCGGGATGCGCAGGATTATGCTGGTTCCGGCCGTCGCCCCCAGCAGGCGCGCGGCGGCCTCGTTCAGGTAGGCCTCCTGCGGGCCCGGCTGCCGGAAGGGTTCTTCCAGGGATGCCAGCCCGCCGAAATGTTCGTCAACACCGTATAACCGGGCGTGGTTGACGCGGTTGATTTTGTCTCCCTGTTCCGGCGGGGATTCCGCGACACCCCGCAGGGCGAGCACCGCCGTAAGGGAGGGAGCCTGCTCCCCCGTAGTGTCGGCGGGGAGCGCCGAACGCAGCCCGTCTCCCAAGCGCGCGTCAAAATAACGGCTTCCCCAGTCGATCGCGTACGATACGAGGCCGAGCCGGGCGGTGGCGATATCATACAAGGTCTTTTTTACGGAATGGCCGACCAGGAGGGATCCGGTAAGCACGGCGCAGGCGATCAGGGCGCCTGCCGCCAGCCCGAGATGGAGCCGCCGATGATACTGGATGCCCCGAAAAACCAATCCGGCCAAGGTCGTCATATTACTCCTCCCGTGTCAGCCGTCCATGGTTGAGGGTGCAGACCCTGCCGAAACGCCGGGCTATGGCTCGTGCGTGGGTCACAATGACCACCGCCATGTGGCGCTCATCGCGCAGTTCCAGCAAAAGCCCGGCCAGGGCGTCGGCCGCCTCTTCGTTCAGGGCGCCCGTCGGTTCATCGGCCAGCAACAGGGCCGGATCATTGATCAGCGCCCGCGCTACCGCCGTGCGCTGACATTCGCCACCGGACAATTCACCGGGCCGGTGGTTCTCGCGGCCGGACAGGCCCATGCGTTGTATCAGGGCGAGGGCCCGCTCCTGTGCCTGCTCCCGCGCCGCCCGGCCGCGTGGCAGGACGGGGATCAGGATGTTCTCGAGCACGGTGCATTGGGGAAGGAGATGGTGCAGTTGAAATACAAAACCAAGGCGTTCATTGCGCAGCCGGGCCAGTGCGCGGGCGTCCATGACGGCGGTATCCTCGCCCAGAAGACGCACCGAACCCGAGTCGGGATGGTCGAGGGTGCCCATCAGGTTGAGCAGGGTGCTCTTGCCGCAGCCCGAAGGCCCCACAACGGCGGCGGACTCCCCCGCATCCAGGGAAAAATCGATACCGTCCAGCACCCGCAACGGCGCGGGACGGGCGGGGTATTCTTTGACAACCCCGCATATCTCAAGCAATGGATGGTCCAAAATCAGGGCTCCTTATGTCATTCAGAGGATGCGGTGAAGGCGGTTACCGTTCCGTCCTCGCATCCCACAACGATCATTGCGCCCACAACCGCCGGGCTGCTGAGGAACCCGGCCATGCGCGTTTCCCAGACGCGCGCGCCGTCCTCAAGATTAACCAGGAACAAGCCGTCATCGGAAGTAACCACGACCTTGTCGCCGGCGATGACGGGCGACTTGGGTTCGCCGCCGAGTTCATGCCGCCAGCGCGGCTCGCCGGTGTCGCGGTCCAGGGCATGCAGCATGCCGTCCAGGGAGGTGACCACCACCCACTCCCCCTTGACGGCAGGCGTGGAAAAGACCTCGGTTTTACTCACCGTTTGGATCCAGGCCAATGAGGCGTCATTAATCTTGGCCCCCATGACCCGGCCGTCCCGGCATCCCGCGTAGGCGAATCCGTCCGCCACGGCAACACCCCCTGCCACCTGTCCTCCGCCCCCTTCTATTTTGATGTCCCGCAAACGGGAGCCGTCCTTTGTGGAAACCACATGCATGGCGGAGGCACAGCTGCCGTATACCACCGTATCGGCCGTTATCGACGGCGATCCGTCAGCCCGGTCCACCCCCTCGGAGCGCCAGCGCAAAACGCCGGTGTTTATGTCGAGACACAGCAAGGCCCCGGTCTCCTGTTCCACTACGAACAGGCTGCCGGATTCTTTCTGATAGATTACGGTTCCGTGCATAAATCCGTCCACCGGAACGCGCCAGGCGGTTTCGCCGGTGTCAGCGTTCAGGGCCGTCAAGATGCCGTCATCCGTGCCCACAAAAATCTTGTCCTCAAAACAGGCGAGGGGGGCATCCACGTACAAAGGCAATGCCTGGCCGCCGGTGGCGATTTCCGGGGTGATGACACGCTTCCAAACCTCCCGGCCTTCCCCGTTGAGAGCGACGACCGTTGCCCGGTCGGTGACGGCATAAATGCGGCCGCGCCCCGCGACAGGCGTCTGTTCCACCGGACCGCCAACCAGCGCCTGCCAAGATTGGACGAGAGCCGGGGGGAACAAGGTGCCTACCGCACCGGTCAGCATACCATCCCCGTGATAGGTGTTCCATTCTCCAGCGGGAACAGGGGGTGCTGGCGTTTCTGCCGTCATCGGAATCGCCGTGGCCAGTGCGGCCGTGTTGGCGCTTTCGGTGTGATGCGTGCTGCCTGTTTCTGCGTCATTGTGGTGCAGGCATCTTTCCTGCGGGTCGGCCGCGTGTTCCCCTTCCCGGAAGGCGGGCAGAAAGAGCAGTGCCGCCGCCGCGAGGCAGGCCGTCGCCAACAAAAGGAATGCGAGTCTTTTCAGCGTTTGTATCATCGTTTATTCCATCTCAGATCCTACCAGGGGAGGAGAGTTCATTTCAGGTCGTTTATTTTATCCTTCGGGAGGGGGTGATTTCCCGTCTTTTCTAAAAGCCCCTTTTGACGGCAACAATTTTCACTAGGGGAAAATGCCTGTGAGCCTCTGGGACGCTCATTGAATTCCGAGGATATTTTCGGATGGCATTAACATAAAGCATTTCACAATCTAGAATCATAATAGAAGACGAAGCAAAGGAGGGACTGACTCCCCAAAAACGCATTCAGGCCTTATCATGATTAATAACAACAGTATTTTTGGGGTGTCTGTCCCCTCTTTGCGGGCTCAAATTAGTGCCATTCAAACGCGTCCAGGGAGTTCAAAACCCTTCCTTGACGGCAGCAATTTTCCCGGGTAAAAAAAAGCCTGTGAGACTTCGTAATCTCACAGGCTTGAATACCGCTGGTTGATATGTTTTGATTTATTCGGTTTACAGGCCCGATACAAGATCCCCGTTGCTCATGAACAGCGCCGCGATGATCAGGGCAAGCAATGCCAGTGCGCCCACAAATAGATTTGCCGGGTTCAGGATCGAAAACCTGCTGCAGCAGCTTTCCTTTTCCCAGGGAACCGTGCATTCCGCACTATCTTCCAGTACCGACGCGCCCGGACCTTTTCCGGAAACCGTGGCGGTATTGCGTACTTGTGCCGCAGAGACATCCGCTTCGGTAACCAGGTATTCCGTGACAAGCAACTTGTGCTCGCCCGGCACGAGATCTTCCATGGTGGCCTCAAGATTTGTAAGCGGGTCTTTAATCACAATATTGGTGATGACCGTATCTCCCGTATTGGTTATGGTAAGGGTATAGGTGATCAGATCTCCTGCCGCGCTAAAGAGTTCCACATCCGCGGTTTTGTCCAGGGTTAACGATGCTGCTTGGATTTCTCCCTCACCTTCTACAGGCGTTTCACCTTCGCCTTCAAGTGGTATCTCGCCTTCGCCTTC
>JAAYBJ010000054.1 GCA_012730105.1 Candidatus Hydrogenedentota bacterium | reverse complement strand
TAACGAAAAAAGGACAAACCCTCGCCAATGCCCTGCTGGTGGCATCAGATATTGAAATTAAAAGACTTACGGACATAGCAGCATGAACTTCTTCGAAAAAATAATTGAAGATGATGGGTAGTAATACGAATATACACGAATTAAATGTGGCATCAAGTAGCACATGCTCTGATTTCGAGAATGCCCGGGCAAAATGACGATTTTAATGTTATACCCCGCAAGAACATCAACGATAGTGTCTGTTCGTGTCCATTCGTGTGCATTCGTAGTTCAGCTCGTTATTTCCTGTTCAATTGCATAATCTTATCGGTATCGCTTTGGAATACAAACAACCCAAGCACCGTCATTCCGGTTTTTTCGCGGCCTTTGGCCCACATCGAAGAACGGCACTGTACAACGCGAAAAAGACCGGAATCCAGATTCAGCTTGCTGCGATGAATACCCATTTCCCTTCTCGAAAAATACAGTTAACGCAGGCTGTTCCTCACGCGCGGCTTCCGAAGATAGATTCCGGTCTTTTCGCGGCCCGGCACACCCTTCGATACGCATCCTTTTTGCACCGCGAAAAACCGGAATGACGTGTTGTTTTTGGATTCTTGAACTAAACCAGGACATAACGCTCCTCTTGGAACAAACAGAACTCATACTTAATTGTCAGCGAAATCACCAAAAGCGCCTATTCTCAGAACGGCATAGGAGCGAAACAGGGCAACCATACCACCATCCCTGAAGACGCTGAAAAGAAACTTCCATAAAATGCTCCTTGTCGAAGGAATAGGAATGCGCCTCTGAAACAGGTATAATAATTTTGTCACCGGGCAGGGTGGCACGTTATTGTTATTTAATGCCCAATCATAGCAACGGGAGGAATACGGAATGCCGATACGGCTGGCGGTGTTGTTGTCGGGCAGCGGCACAACCCTTCAAAACCTGATAGACAAGCAGGAACGGCACGAATTGGACGTGGAAATCGTGGGCGTCATCGGATCGAAACCGGACGCGTACGGACTCGAACGGGCGCGCAGTCATGGCATTCCCGAACGGGCGATTTGCAGGCGGGATTGTGATGACCAGGCGGCATTCAACACCGCGGTGTGGCAGGAAATACGCGCGCACCGGGCGGACTTGGTCGTTCTGGCCGGGTACATGCTGCTCCTGGAGGTGCCGGCGGATTACAAAGACCGCATTATGAACGTGCATCCCGCGCTGATCCCCTCCTTTTGCGGCCACAAAATGTACGGACACCATGTGCACCAGGCCGTGCTGGACTACGGCGCCAGGATCAGCGGGGCCACGGTCCATTTCGTGGATGAAATGTATGACCACGGGCCCATCATCCTGCAGGAGTCCGTACCAGTGCTCCAGGATGACACCGCCGACACGCTCGCGGAACGGGTACAGGCGTTGGAACGCAAGTTGTATCCGCAAGCCATACAACTTTTCGCGGAAGGCCGCCTGCGTGTGGAAGGGCGGAAGGTGCGCATACTATAAGCATACCTATAGTTACGCGGTTTTTGAGCGGCTGGCTTGGTTTGCTTCCCGCCTCTTTTATGGGGTACAGTTATTTCTCTGTGGCTGATCCTACCGGAACCCAATAACCCTATTATCAAGGAGAAGAAGATGAAATCGGTGCGTTTGATGACAGTATTGTTTTGCATGGGAATCCTGCTTGCAGGCGCAGCCTCGGCGCAAACTGCCGGCGAAGGGCAATGGATAAACCTTTTTGACGGGGAATCCCTGTACGGATGGAATATGGTCGGCAACGGCAACTGGTCCGTCAAAGACGGACAGATTGAACTGACCGAAGGCGACAGCGGGTTTATCGCCACCACGGCGCAGTTCGCCGACTTTGAATTGACGGCCACCCTGCGCGTTACGGGACAGGGCGGCGGCAGCATAGCCTTCCGCGCGCCCGCGTCCGGCCATGCGATCGAAGAGGGCGGCGGGGTGATCTACCTCCCCGCAGGTGAGCGGGATGCGGAGTATTCCGTGGTGACTATCCGCGCTTTGGGCGGCGACATACAGGCCTCGGTCAACGGTCAGGCGGTTGAAGCGCCCACAGCCCGGAACATTGGACATATCGCCGTTCAACTCCAGAAGTATCACCGCGACCGGCGCGGCCCGAAAATTGAAGTCAAGGAAGTGAAACTGCGCCCCCTGAGCCTGCGACCCCTGTTCAACGGGCAGGACCTGGGCGGCTGGAACATCATCCCCGACAAGGCCTCCGTTTTTTCCGTGGTTGACAGCGCGATAAATATCAAGGATGGCAACGGGCAGATTGAAACCGCGGAAACGTTCCGGGATTTCATTCTTCAGCTGGATATCATCTCCAACGGCGAACATCTGAACAGCGGCGTTTTCTTCCGCACCCCGGTCGGTGTGTTCTGGAAGGGCTATGAAGCACAGGTGCGCAACCAGTGGGCAGGCGATGACCGCGCAAAGCCGGTGGACTTCGGCACGGGCGGCCTGTATGGGATCAACCCCGCGCGAAAAGTCGTCAGCACCGACCATGAATGGTTTACCATGACCATTTCCTGCCTGGACAACCATATGGCCGTGTGGATCAACGGCATACAGGTTTCCGATTTTACGGACACCCGCGCGTTCAGCGATGAGAGCGACGGCAAGAACGGTTATGTAAACACGGCCGGCACCATCAACCTGCAGGGCCACGACCCGACGACAGACTTGTCCTTCAAGAATATCAATATCCAGACCTACGCGAAATAGTTCCGGCATAAACAACATCGCGGGCGGAAACCATCTTCCGCCCGCTTTTTTTGTCTCTGCCAGGAATCTCCAAAAGGCTCATTCAATTGCATTTGTATGTGCCCTCACTTGTGAAATAGATTGGAGATTGGAGGGCAATGCATATCGGGTGTATTCCGTATAAGCCATTGATGGTGGAGGCTCACACTTCAGTTGCAGATGGAAAATACACATTCATTCGATGAAATGGGTACCTCGGTCTTGGGCAAAAAACTTCTTGACATTTCAGATGAAATAGTGTATCTCAATTATATCATGGATGAACTTGCAGATTACTCCATTTTTAGACCAAGAACGATCACCTTCAGAAAAGTGCCTGAAGATTGAACTCCGATAGGTTTCACGAAATGTTTCGCTGTTTGGGAGTTTATACTATGGCTTGGTGGAGTGCACGTTCCACAAAACGCTTCAGATTGAAGATAGCACAACAATACCATCCGTTATTGCTGGCAACACCATCAAAGTAAAACGCGCCCTTAACGTAGTCCCAAAGTACCGAGAAAAAAAATAGGTATACTGTTCCGGGAATTCCCCATGTGCCGATATTTGAGAGTTATGAAATTATTAGACAAGCCATTAGGATAACAAAAGATAAACATTATGAAGCATATACATAATTTCTTTTTGGGAAAAGTTGTCTCAATATATGTACTGTTGTGTTGTGCTGGCAGTCTGGCTCTATTTGTTATAGGCACATCGAATGCATGGGGAAGAAGCTCGCCTTCAATTAAGGACTCGCCTATGCTTCAACCGAAACACTTGCGCGCGGTTCTACGACACCAGGAAAATCAAGAAACGCTCTTGCTCTCCCTGGATTTTGTTGAATCCGGGACCATCGTTGGAGAAAAAAGATCCAATCCCCTTGCCAAAGAATTCACCTGGGTGTTGCCAATTCCACAGGACTCGTCTGACATGCGCGAATGCTCATCTATTCCCATGCGAATGCTGATTCCCATTACCGGACCTCACAAAGTGAATTCTCGGATTATTGATTTCTTTTTCGTGCCCTTTCTATTGCTTGGGGTCGCGTTATTTGTATGGTGTTGTATGTGGCAAACGCGCCATAGGTGGGCGTGGCTGAAGAAAGCGCTCTGGGCTTTGATCGTTGTATCCGTTATCCTGTTCCTGGGGATCCTATTGCTCGCGGGGATCACCCCTTCGCCCATGGCGGTAGTGGGTTTATGGGCGGACGATCTGGTGGCAACAAGTATGGCCGAGCCCCTGCAAGCGGTTATTCTCAGGCCGCAATCGCTTGAGGAGTTTAGGGAAGTTCTGGCGCGTGAACATCACTTAGAAATGGCGGAACCACACGTTTCACGCGTGGCAAGCTATATCGATCACGGTTGGGCCTTTGGGGTAATTCGAATAACTATGTCCGAGTTGTCATCAAACATTCGAACTCCGTCCATGGCATTCACTTTCACAACTCAAACGCCAATTCTCCCTTTGCCGCTGTTTGATGCGGGCTGCGGTCCAGTTTCAATGGATGCCGTTGTCATCGGAGAAACCGGTTTTCAAAGCGATACATTACGCTTGGAGTCTTCTTTTCTGTGCCACGAAAAGTCACACACGGTTGCGCAATTACACGATGAGAATGTGCCTATTAGCCGTCTTGGCGCTTGTAGCGCATATACGCTCGAAGGTCTCCCGAATTTGTGGATAGCTTTCCCGGCGATTACAGAACTCTTGTGGGACGGGTGCGTGCTTACACGATTCTCCGGTGAAGTGGCGCCTGACAAAGATTTGCGGGAGATCGTTCTGCACCCGAAGTCGTCATCTGCCTCATTTCGCGTGTCCATTGGAAACCCATGGATCATTTTTCTGAAGAGCATGTTTTATGCGAGTCTTATGGGACTTGCATGGATGACAGGCATCGTTTTACTTTTGCACTTCAGCAAAGCAAAAGGGCATAGGGGCCTGATGACGGTGTTAACGCTCTGTGTTATCCCCATCTCCGTGGGCGCAGGCATTGCCTATTGTAGCCGTGTCCAGAGCGTGGATGGGTGTCCGCATTCCTGGGGAAGGAACATGCCCACAGATTATCTGGATGTGTTGGTGGAAAACTTATCAGAGGACTCTGCGTCTTCAGGTGCGGCTGTCCACGCGGATATGCATGCCAAGGTGGATGAAATACTACGGGAGGCCATGATGCCTCAAGAATGTGAAGAGGACTGGCGTCAACTATTCGAGGATGACCGCGGTCTCGTTTGCCGCGTTTATGATGTGCGCGATGACCGGCCAGTCGAGGTGGAACGAATGACGCGTGCCACACCATATTTCGGCCCGGTGCCGCGGGCGAACAACAAAGTTTGGCCGCGTCCCGATCCGACCTTGACATTCATTGGTGAGCCTACCGATATTGTGTTGGTGGAAAAGTCCAGTCCGCAGTGATGAACCTAAAAAAAGCAGTTGAACGGACTAATAGAGGACGGTTGCCATTATTATTGCTTTTGGGGCTTGGCAGAACTTTATTTAAAACATGACAAACACATTGGCAATTTTAAATTTAAGGACAAATCGGCGTTGCCCATAAACGAACTTCAGCCGTGATGCTGACGGAGACCAATAAACATGGGATTCTTTGAAAACAAAGTCAAGATTGCAGCGTTTTGTTTTGTAGGCATGCTTGCCATTTTTGCGTTAGGAGTGACAATCTATTTATTGCGTCCGAACATGAAAATGGGTACCGCCCAAAACGACCAAGAGCAAAAAACAGCATCGGAAGTGTCTGAAGAATCGGTACCGGAAGATGTCTTTCCTGAAACAAGCCCTGAAATTCCGAACGAGGTGCCATCGGATAAGCACAAAGATGCTGATGAAAGGGACCGAAGCGCAGAGAATCAGGTGCTGCAAAACAGGCCGGTGGCGGAACGGATACGAAAAACCTGCAAAGCGTTTGGCATAGAGTTCCCGACAGATATTAAAAGAAGTAACACGGCTTCAAGTCCACCTTTTAATGAACCCATGTTCCAATTTCGGACGATCCAAGGCGATCTATTAAAATTTGATCCGAATGATGGAGCCTTCTTGTGGCTTAGTAGCCGGAATCTTGGGGTGCTGGGGGGCAAGTCACTTGGTGAAAAGCCTGCGTTGACAGCGTCGGAGGCAGCTGAGCGATTAAATGAATTTGGCCGGACAATCGGGGAACCCATACAGGTATCGGCAGAAGACGCAGAATACGAAAACAACGATTCGGATAATGACCCAAGTAAGGACCCGGATAACGGAATGTGGTTTTTCAGCGGACTGCAAAATTACAAGGATGTACCGATTCTTGATTCGTATTTGCAGGCACATGTGTCCGCAGTGGATGGGGAGATACTTTCCTATGCAAACCGTCCGCTCCCCCCGCAAGAAATTGACCTTACGGAAAACGTTTCGGAAGGGGATGCACATTCGCACGCTTCAGACTTCATCAACAAGATGGCGCAGAAAAGTGGTGTGGAATGGCAGGCCGCAGGAATGGGGAAGAAGGTGATTGTATATCCCAATAACTGCTGGACCGGCGGAGAAGATACGCCTTTGCAGCGCACAGGGCCGCCGAGATGTTGCTGGGTGGAGAGATTTGAGGTGGGACCACGACGCGTCTTGGTTTTTGTTGACACCATTACGGGCGAAATAATTGGAGGGATGTGACTTATCAAGTGCCGCGGAAAGTCCGAGGGATTTTTTGGGGATCTTTAGAGGTGTCAGAATCGTTGAACAAAAAGGAGTAGTCTGATGCCATATACTAGAACCCGGAAATGGATTATTGTTAGCGTGTCGCTCGTGGCTGTGATCTTGGTGGGATCTTTTCTATACGCGCGTCTATATGAAAGGAAGAATGAAAGCGCGGTTCGGGAGGAAGGAAGATCCGCCGAACCTTCTGTCCAATCGCCTGTTCCGCCGTTGACCAGTGCGGATGTCGTAGCGCAAGAGCTCGACATCCAGCCGCCAGTAGCGTCCAATACGGCAATGCCGGATCAAAATACCTGTGCTGTCAGCCCGGGTGCAAAGTCAGGAACAGATCTACAGGAACGCCTTGTGGCCGAAAAGATGGATCTCGCGTGTAAGGTGCTGGGTATAGAACTGGATAAAGATATCCGTACAGAGAAGACACCGCCCTATAACGAATATAGAATTCAAGTTAGATCTACCACCGGAGATTGGTTGCTATTTGATCCGATGGACGGCACATTACTTTGGTTTCTGCGCTCCAGCAAAAATATAAAATGGCACGAGGGAGAGGAGACGTTGTTGACGGCACGTGAGGCAGCAGACCGCCTGATGGAATTCACTAAGGCCCTCGGTGAGCCGATAACCGTATCAGAAGCAGACGCAGAACTCGTAAGTGGCGATGAATGGCATTTTCATGTTCGATACGACTACAAAGGCGTGCCTGTTCTCGATGCACGGTTGGATGCAGAGATTTCGGCTGTGGGTGGGGAAATTATCCAATATTCTAATCACCCTTTTCGTGTAGGTGTGGTGGACGTTACGGAACGTGTCAGCATGGAGGAAGCGATCGCCACCGCAACGGAGTTCCTGGAGCAGCGGACACAGGGCGAGAGCGCGGGCGCGATTCCAGAACCAGGTACCAAGAAGTGGATTGTCTATCCGAACGACTACTGGACACCCCAAGAGGGGGAAGGCCTGGTTCGCGCAGACCAGGCAAAGTGTTGTTGGGTCGTACGGTTCAGAACCAAACAATGGGGTTTGATGATCTTCTTTGTGGATGTCGGCACAGGCAAGATTGTTGGCGGATTTGGAGGATGAACCGCACCTTGAGATACCACGCGCTCGAAGTGCGGGATGTGCAATTCCGGTAACTGGGGATAGTCTTTCATGACCCCTATGGCCTCCCCATGACTGACAAAAATGTAGACGCGGCATCTGTGCCGGGTTGAAAGCGGTGAGGACGCCGCTTCTACATTCATTCATTGCATCGGGAAACGAGTGCAGTACCAGATTATCCGCCGGGGCGGGTTCGTTCCGCCTGTAACAGTCCTTTTTTTGCGGGCTTAAGTTAGTGCCATCCTATACTGTCCCCAGAACCGATAAGGTACTCGCGGGAGACTCTATTCCTCCTCGCCGTATTCCTCTTCCTCCTCGTCAAACAGATGAATGATGGCCCGGGCTTCATCGGCGATGCGATCGGCGAGGTCCAGCATTTCATGGAGGTCTTTGGGCGTGGACACTTCCCGGAGTTCCTGGGCCAGTTTGACGCGCGCGCCCTTGGAGGTCATGCCGTCATGCTGCAGCATGGTCTTGATGCGCCGCACAATCTTAATGTCGTGGTCGGTATAGGCCCGTTTTCCCGAAGGCAGGCGCCTCGGACGCAATTGGGGAAAGTTCGCCTCCCACTGGCGCAGCAAATGCACTTTGACGCCCGCTATTTCGCTCACTTCACTGATAGCGTAAAGTTTGCCTGGTTCCTTTTCCTTGCCCATGGCATGTTCCGATTCGTTTCAAGAAGATTTATGTTAGCACCTTATGGAAATTTTTCTATCAACAAAAACAAGAAGTTAGGTACGTTGTTCACGCTTTAGCGTGCTATATTGTTCAATATCCATGTGTTAACACGCACACTAAAGTGTGAACAACATACTCTGAATATTTTCGTTTTGGGTTGTGGCCAACGCCGACGTTAGAAACGTCCCAACACGAAATATTACAGTCATTTCGTTTTATTTTGTGCCTTATGTGGCCATACTTAAACTACATTTCCTGCCACATAAGGCCCATACGTCACAAAAAGAATACCCTATAAAATTAGACCCGCTCCGGTGTTTCGCCGGGACCATCCGCCGGCAGACTCAGTTTCGGATCCAGTTTTTCATTAGCGCCCACCATTTCATCCCAGCTGACTTCATTGCCCGTGTACGCGGCCATGCGCCCCAGGATACTGGTCATGGTGCTGTGTGCCGACTCGAGCGTATTGTCTATGGGCGTGTTGTTCCGTATGCTGTCACAGAATTTCTGTATATTGGCGATGGCGCCGGACTCGTAGATGGTGTTGGTCTTGCCGCCATCCCAGGACTCGCTTTTCCCGCGTACGGACACCTCGCCGCCGTAATGGGAATCCACCGTGCCTTCACTGCAGTAGAGGCGCATGCACAGATCATCGTATCCATAGGTGAACTGGCCGGAACTGAAATCCACCAGCACGTCGTCGGGGTAGGTGTAGGTCACCACGAAATGGTCCCAGCAATCGCCCACATCGACCCGGGCCTTGCGGCCGCCCGTGCCGCGCGCCTTTAACGGGTGTCCCTGCAGGTACCAGTTCGCCACGTCGAGCACGTGAATGTTCTGCTCGACAATGATGTCGCCGGACAGGGCGATGTCAAAGACCCAGTTGCGCAGGCGTGCCGTTTCGCTGCCGGGTTTGCTGTGAATGCCGAGCCGGCCGCAGTAGTAATAGAATTGCCCGGACACGGGCTTGCCGATGCGACCCTGGTGGATGCGCTCCGCGGCGCCCATGAAGGACTCATTGACCCGGGTCTGGAAATCCACCCAGGCGCTGAGTTTGCCGCTGTTACGTTTCGCCGCGTCCACAATGGCCATGCATCCCGGTACATCCACCGCAATGGGTTTCGCCAGGTACAGGTGTTTTCCCGCATCCAGGGTCGCTACGGCCTGTTCCGGGTGAAAGTAGGGCGGGCTTTCCACCGCCACGGCGTCCAGTTTTCCGGCCATGAGTTCATGGTACCCGCCCAGGTCGTTATGGCAACGCTCCGCGCCCATGCCAAACATTTCGCGCGCCCGGTCGGTACGGTCTTTGAAATAATCATGAACGGCAACCACCTTGGCGTTGCCATGCTGTTCAAAGAGCCTGCCGATCCAGGTACCGCGTCCGCCACAGCCGGTGATGCCGATTTCGACCTTGTTGTTCGCGTCAAGCCCGAACACAGTGTGTGCGGGCAACACCGTAAAAGTCGCCGCGGCTACGGCCGCTGTCTTCAGGAAATCGCGCCGTTCGCAAGAGCAGTTTTGCTTTTCATTCATGGTATCTTCCTCTAGATCAGGCTGTTTTGAACATGGTTTTTACGAATTCAATATTTTTAAGGAAACTGCCGTCCCGGTCGTTGTCGTGGACCGCCGTTTCGAGTATGACCCAGCCGTTATAGTTGATATCCGTCATGGCCTTCGCCACGGCGTCCATATCCACCTCGCCCTCGCCGAGGAAACTGCCGCCGTCCTTGAAATGAATCTGGCAGATGCGATCCTTGAGTTCCCGAATTTCGGCGGGCACATCGTATCCCCCGTTGGTGGAATTGCCCACATCGTAGTACACGCGCACGGCATCGCTTTGCACCCGGTCCAGGATGGCCAGATTCTGCGCGGCGGAAAGGGTGTTTTCCAGGCCGAGTATGACACCCGCCTCGTCCGCTTTCGGTGCGGCAACCTTGAGGCGTTCCACCACCATGTCCAGCTCCTTTTCCTTCAGTTCCCCGCCCCCGATTCCCAGAAGGCCCTTTTTCTGGAGCAGGTCCCCGTCGCCGAAAAACGCCACCAGGATCACCTTGGCCTGCAGGGCGGCAGCGGCGGCGATGGTCTGTTCCAGCCAGGCCGGTCCCCGATCATCACTTGCCAAGGGATAATTGTTCATCAGACCGAGGGCAATGGAAGGAACCGCGAGACCAGTCCGCGTCATGGCATTCTTATAGGCGGCCTGGAATTCCGGATCGGCGATTTTCAATACCTCCCGGGCTTCGTCGGTGGACGAAATCTCAAGGCCGTCCATGCCCAGGGCTTTGGCCTTGTCAAATCCGTCCGGGTTACAGGCCTCCCGGAATGACCAGTCGCAGGCCCCGATTTTGATATTCAGACCGCTCTCAGCCCGCAGATTTGATGCCCAGAACAGGCCCGCCGCACCCAAGGCGCCGGCCTTTATGAATTCTCGTCGCGTACTAACCATATCTTACTTCCTTATGTACGGTTAAGGTCTACCACAGCCGCATAAGATTAAAGCACAGGTATGTTTACAATTTCCACATTGCCTATTTCCTCGGATCGTCGGACAAGAAAAGGAAGTGTAAGCGCGTGTTGGCAAAACACCTCGATCTAATAGGGGCGTGAAATCAACCTGAACCCATAGAGAGCACCACCAGCGTGACATAAGAAGGAGGCAAAAAGGCCTGTCGCCTTTTATTACAAACAACCACAACCAACGTCATTCCGGTTTTTTCGCGATCCATGGCCTATATCGAAGTACGCTGCCGGATAACGCGAAAAAGACCGGAATCCAGATTGGATACGCGTCGAGGAACGCCCCTATCACTCCCCGCAATAAATAGAGAAAATAATCTGCCCCTTTTCATCGTCTTCAGAAGATGGGTTCCGGTCTTTTCGCGGCCTGGCACACGCTTCGATACAGTCCTTTCTTCACCGCGAAAAACCGGAATGACACGTTGGTTAGGGCGGTTTGATAATGAACCAGAACGTGACACTCCTCTTAGTTACATGCATAATTCGTGTTAAGCCTGGCTCCTTGATTAATGGTGTTCGCCAAATACGGCCTATTTTATCCGGCGATCCGGTATTCCATGATGAAACGGTGATATCTACACCGCGCCGCCGTGCCCAATACCCAGCCGGTTGTTATTGCGGGGAGCGATGGTATACATTTTAATTCTGGCCGGAATCCGGCGATAGCCGACGGACCTGAACATAGGGAAACACACGCACTTATGTTATTGTCTGAAACAGGGAAATGGCTGATCTTTTCAGGCGCCTGCCTGATCGCGCTCGGCGCGCTATTCTGGGTTGTCGGCAAGACCGGCCTGCCCCTGGGCCGCTTATTTGGAGACATCCGCATAGAACGCGGCAATTTCTCCTTTTATTTTCCGATCGTCACCTGCATTGTGCTGAGTATCCTGTTGACTGTGCTGATCAATATCATCGCGCGATTTTTCCGCTAAGCCGTCGAAGTATCCGCGGAATATAGAACAAGAAAGAATACGGAGGCATCTCTCATGAAATTCGCAACGGAATACCTGGAGTTCCAAACGCGTAAAAAGCGGGAATACATCAATATCACCGACAAGGTCGAGGCGGTAGTGGGAAAAAGCGGCATACAGGAAGGGATGGCGCTGGTATCGGCCATGCACATCACCGCCGGAGTATATGTGAACGATGCGGAAAACGGGCTAATCGAAGACATCGATGAGTGGCTGGAGCAGTTGGCGCCGTTCAAGTCCAATTACCGCCATCACCGCACAGGCGAGACCAACGGTGACGCCCACCTGAAAAGCCTGCTCATACATCATGAGGTTATCGTGCCCGTCACCAAGGGCCGACTCGACCTCGGACCGTGGCAGCAGATTTATTACGCCGAATTTGACGGCATGCGCAGGAAACGGATGGTGATCAAGGTCATGGGCGAATAAGGACACCTAATGCCCTTCTCCGCATTCTCCCGTGAAGATTTCGCGGTAAGACATGTCATCCGGCTCCACACGGACCAGGAGAAAACCGATGGGTGCGTCTCCGAAATTCCAGCAGCAGGAACGTACATTCAGCGCACGCGCGGTGCCGATCCGGTATTCCTCTGTGGGCTGATGCAAATGTCCGAAGAAAAGCATTTCCGGCGCGGTTCCAGCCACCAGGTCCGCAAACCAGCGCGCATCGTTCCGACCCATATACATGTTGCGTTCCTTGCCGTCCATCAAGGGGGGAATGTGCGCGAAAAGAACCTTGCGTTCTTCCGGCAGTTCCAGTTCTTTTTCAAGCCATTCGCACTGGCCGTGAGGTTCAATTAATTCGGAACTGAAATGGCCGATATGATCGCCCCCGGCCCCTGCGTCGCACACGCCGATAAAGCGTACGCCCTTGTGGGAGAAACTGTAATAATCCCGGACAGCATCACCGGCGCCGAAGTCCTCCGGGAACATCGCCCGCAATTGTCCCCGCGATTCGGCGCTGCCTTCGTGATTGCCCGCAACCACGTGGACGGGCAGTGTAATCTTGTGAAGATGCGGTGCGAGCGCCGCAGGGTGAATGTCCCCCGCAATCAAGGCGAAATCCGGCTGTTCCTCCGCCGGCAGATCTTTCATCATCTCAAAGCAGCGCAACAATTTATCCACGCCGCCGCCGCATCCCGCGTAGCCCGCCTTGGGTCCTTCAGCGCAATGGGGATCGGCAATGACGGCAAAGTTGAACGACTCGCCCGCAGGACGGGAACGCACTGTCTCCGCCGGCAGCAGCTTTGCGCCCAAAGCGGCCCCTGTGGTAATGCCCAGAAAAGTTCTGCGAGAAAGCCGGTTCTTTTGTGTTTTCATAACCATTTCCTTTCACATTCATTTAAGGCTGCCCAATACGGGCATGCTATGACTCCGGGTGCGGCGCTTTTGGATGTTTCGGTTTTGTCCCTTTTTATCTGACTTGGGTGTAGCCCGCAACTCAGAAAAATTCAAGTGGCTTGAGCAAAAAATGGGACTGCCTCCGGCGCGTGTAAAAAACATGAGTTCTGTAATGCTCCTAAACCGCGCCGGTGGCTGTCCCGGATTTTTTGCGGGTATGCTGCTTTAAACCGAAAAAATCTGGGACAGTTCCCAGTGTTACACTATACGCAAAATCGGGGTTAAAGACATACATCACAGCATCCATTACAGCAAAAAGTCATGTATAATTTACAACAGAAACAGTTCGCGGTAGGAATAGTCCTTACGGACCACCCCCCCGCACATTTCCCGGTGAGCGGAATTACCGCACCGGGCTCCTGCCTTGGGTTCTGACGTTTTTCAGTCGGAGATTAGGATAAGGTTGTGTGATTTCTTATCCTTTCTTGTGGCTGCACGTATCCGGTCGGGCACATGTTGCAGGTCTATCTGGCTTTGAGTCCAGAATCTGGTTTGCTCTCCCTGGTTTCCCTTGGCCGTACCCCTTCCCTCCGGTCTCTCCGCAGAACACCCAGGTAGCCGTCCTTGGTTCGCGATCTTCGTCGGTACTATGGGCCCGTTAGACTTCCCGTCATCGTTCATCGCAGCTGCGCTTAAATTGTGGCCGCACGGACCTTGAAAACCAAGGCCAGTATTGGATCTCCCGTGTTCCACGCGAGGATATTCTGCAGGTGCAAGGGGTCTTCGGCCACGTGTGGCCTGACAAGGTCTCGCGATAGCGACGGTGCCAGTGTTGACTTCCGGATATGGGAATATCGTCAATGCCCCGGACACAAATCTTTCACGGCTCAATATCCTGCCCGCGCACTCCCCTATGTACGCTTTCCACAATCCCTCACGGGAACACAGCCATGGCGCGGGGCCAGTATGGTTCAGCGGCTACGAACCGATAATCCTAAAAACGGCAGTTAAATTCTGAAGCGGTTTTCAAACCAAAGGACTTAAAAGACATAAACGACCAAAAGGACAGTAAAACGTTCTCCCGGTTGGTGCGTCCTTTACGTCCTTTAAATCCTTTCGGTCCTTTCTTTTAAGAGGTTTTCCCGTCGTTAACAGCCGTTTTTAGGATAATCTACTAGTTGATCGGGTGTCTGCCAGGATGAAATAATGAGGAATACTAGGAACATGTAACGGGAACATTGTAATGGGAGAAAAACGCCGGCGCCCCCTTGCACGTGCAGGAGGACTCGCGACCCGGATGCGCCGTTAACGGCTTTGGACGACAAGATTACAGGACAAACACGTGTATGGCCGGATCCAAAAATATCCCCTTGCGGCGCAGACGGCGCACCCATCAATTTTCTCCACGCTGGGTGGCAGCGGCTGTCCTGCCCCTGGCGATTTTTCTGGTGTGGTTCCTGTTTAATGGTTCCAACGAGGCTCCCATGCAGACGGGACAGCGAGATTATGGCATCCCCGCATACCAGCCTGTGCAGCGGGCGGGCTCTGATTTCAATGCGTGGCTCTTTTCCCGGTTCATGCTTCCCGATCTCATCACCCTGGCCAACAAGGAATACACCCATAGCGCCGTAGTATCCCATTTTGAGAAACTGGCACTGGATCCCGCGCGCTTGAAACTGATGGAAGAAAGCCGGGTCAGGGTGTATTTCATCGGGGAAGGGTCGGGATATGTGAATGCCCTGGGAGTGAACTTCAACGGTCTGGGCACGGATGAGGGGGATCCGCGCATCCTCTTCCCCAACGCCAACACCTCACTGCAGTTGGACGGCGCGGCCAAAATGATGTCTTCACGTATAGGCAGGCTCTTTCGCTCCAAACTCGGCAAGCGTAAACCCGAGGCCCCCCTGAGGCCCGGAGACTTTGTGGACTTGGGTCGACTTCCCGCCGGCACCCAGCTGAACTTTTTTTTGATCGCTTTTGACGGCCAGGGGCACAACGTGTATTCGGTACTCAAAGAGCGCAATCCGGACCGCATCGACCACATGGTCGCCATGGCGGTGGAAGGCACCTCATATCTTCTCGTCAGCTTCGAGGACATGTATAAGGGGGGCGACGCTGATTATGAGGATTGCGTGTTTGCTGTGGAGATGTCCATGGATAACGTCGCCGCCCTGATCGGCAAGATGGATCCCTGGCGTCGCATCAAGCAGGTGATCAAGTGGTCCGTGATTTGTACCGTGGTTTTCGGGGGACCGACGGCCACACTCGTTATTCGGCGGCGCATTCGGCGTAAACGGCTCAAGCAGGCTTATGACGCGGCATCACACGCGCTGCGTCAATCACGCCCCCGGGACGCCGTCGCCTTGATCCGGCAGGTCAAGGAACAGGCCGATGACAAGACCTGGCTCGCCTTAAGTCGTCTCGAAGTGGAAGCGTTGGAAACAGCCCGCGATCCCGCCGAACTGGGCGCACTGTACGAGGAGGCGCCGGAGGCCTTTTCGGACCATGAAACGGCATCGCTCCAGGCGGGAAAAGCCCAGATAGCGGCGGACCGCTTGGACACCTTTGAACCCTTGCGCGCGTCCTGGCGTGAACGTGGCGATCATCCTGCGGAATGGCTTGTCCTGGAGTCGGAGATGCTGGAACGGCAGGAGAAGGCCGGAAACGCCCGGTCCCTGTTGGAAGAGAAACGCTTTGACGGCGCGTCCGAAGCCTTGCGGCGTGCCCGTCTGGCCCTGGTGCAGGTGGATGCCGCCGAGGCGGCGAAGCTGGCGGACAGCGCGCTCGCCCTGGCGCCGCACCATCCCGAAGTATTGCGCTGCCGCGCGTTGTGGTACGAATCGCTCGGCCAATGGAACGAGGCCAGAAACGCGTGGCATGACGCGCACCAGGCGGAGCCCGAAAACCTGTTTATTCGGGACGGCATGGCGGAATTCTGCCGGAAACAGGGCCGTTACGAGGCAGCGCTTAAATTGTGGCATGACGCGCTTGCCCCGCCCACGCTCGATATCATCTGGACAAAGTTTCTATTCTGGCGCAGGGTGGCATGCCCCGCGCTGGTAAACCTCGATTCGCTGCCCTCCCCGCCGGGTGAACTGAATCCGCTGATCGCGTTTATGCGCGCGTTGCCGCCGGACCGGTTCTGGGATCCTGTGGCTTTTGAGGCCGTTGCCCATGAACACGTGGCACTCTATGACCGGCAGGAAGTGTTCTGGCTGCGCCTGCTCCATGCACTGCATACCGGAAACGAAGCGGAGGCGCTGGCGCTGGTAAACCTGTCCGGTTTCGGGGGACGATCTTGGCATCTGGTGTTGGAACGCGGCCTGGTGCGGATATTAACCTATCGCAGGGCGGGCTACGCGGGTGTGGAGACAATCCACAGCGCCGCATGTACAAGCGCGGTTCCGGAGTTTTTTATGTTTCTTGACCAGATGGCCGGCTGCGCCCAGGGGGAACCGCCCGACTGGTTCCTGCAATTGCTGGAAAGCCCCAACAGCTTCGCCGCGGCCTGCGCCGCCGCCGGTTGGAAAGAGGCCGCACGCCGCCTCGCCCGGCCCGATAAATGGCCGCCGGGCGTGCCTGATTCTTTGCGCGGACCGGGGGCATAGTGGCGGAATACAGCAAATCAGGGGCTGTCCTAAACAAATACAGCGAGACAGGTCTGCTCTGAAAAGTTGTAGGTTGTTCACACGTTAGTGTGCGTGTTAACCCAAAAGCCGTGAACAACTTGGCACGCTGAAGCGTGAACAACATACTAATTCCCCGCGTTATCGGCGAGGCGAAAGCCTCATAAACCTAAAAACGGCTGTTAACGTCAGGAAAACCTCTTAAAAGAAAGGACTTAAAGGATGTAAAGGACGTACCAACCGGGAGAACGTTTTACTGCCCTTTTGGTCGTTTATGTCTTTTAAGTCCTTTGGGTTGAAAACCGCTTCAGAATTCAACTGCCGCTTTTAGGATAAACGGGTATCCCAGATTTTTCGGTCATGCCCGGTGGGACCGCAAAAAAAGGAACGGCAGCCGACGCGTTTCAGGCCTGTCATCATGTTTGTCAGACCCGTTACGTACCGACTACCGTCCCTGCTTTTTACTCAGGAAAATTGAATGGTTTCAGGTTGCGGGTATATAGGCTTTAACTTGTTAAATACCGTAAGCGTCGCCGCCGGTTATGCGCCATTTGCCGTCAGCTTCCTTCTTCAGGATGAGTTCAACGGTAACCGAGCCCTGGTTGGACGTGGCATCAATCGGGTAAACAGTGGCTTCGCCATCCTTGACCTCAACTTCGGTGTCTTCCAGGATAACCTTGGCGTCATATTCCGCGATGGTGGCTGGGACATTTTCCAACAGACCCATCTCTTTGCCCTGATTAATATAGTCTTTCACGGTTTCCTTGTCACCCACTTGCGGCTGATAGAACTCTTCGGAAACGAATCCTAGCACTTTTTCGATGTCGCCCGCGCGGACCGCGTCGAGTATCTCATTAACGGCCGCCATAACCTCCTCTTTCGGGTCTGCAACGACGACCGCCGGAGCTTCCTGCGTTGAGGCGGCACAGGCCGCCGGGGCGGTGGCCGGCGCGACCGGACACGCTGGCTTGGGAAGGAGGGCGTTCTGCAACGCTTTCTTGGCTGCCGGAAGGTCTGCCACGACAAGGGCCAGTTTTGCGGTGCTGGCCGCGTCCAGCAGCGAGCCCGCTTCGGATACGGCAGCCTGCCTGGCGTCAAAAACCGCCTTGTCGGCGCTCATCATCGCGTTCATCTTCGCGGAAATGGCCATACTGTCGCCCGAGGCGATTGCGGCTTCAAGCGCGGTCTTTGCGTCGGCCAAGCCCTTTTCCAGCATGTCCATCGTGGAGCGATACTGCGCGTAGCCGGACAGAAACTCGGACATATCGTACGCGTCAATATCGGCCTCCTCCGCGAATTGAATTAACAGCACTTTCTCCAGCAGTTTGTCGGTTTCGCACTGGGCCTGGGCCACAACGCAGAATCCCAAAAGAAAAACCATGCACAGAATCATCTTTTTCATCGACTTGTCTCCTTTGATTGTTGAAGTTTACCAAACGCGCTTTTTGACCGTGAACATCAGCGTCAGGTTTCACTGGAGAATATACCCGTACAGAATGCCGGTCCATCGCACCGGACAATGCCTGTTACGAGGAAATCTGGACCAGATATCTGTTATATTTCCTCAGGCAAGAACCCCCTGCCATACGCCATTATTCGAAGGGATACAGCGATGCCCCCTTTCCGCTCCCAATGCATATGTTTGTTGCTGCTGTTACTATTGCCCCTTGGTGCTCCCGAAATTGCGGTTGCGGATTCCGCCGCACCGCCGGAAGATGCGGACGCGATCCAGTCCGGCATGGAACAGATCCTCGTCTCCCTGGACGCTGCAGCGTATGCCAAATCCGTCTCGTACGCCGAGCACGTGGTGATCGCCTATCAGCGGGCCCAACACAGGGAGCCAACGCCGGAGGAATTCATCGTACTATCCGTGCGCCAAGGTCGCCCCATCTTCAAGCGAAGTGAAGTGCTCGCCATGGCGCTGCGGAGAGATGAAGCGGCGTTGACCTGGGACCAGTGCCGGGAATTCCTGAAGAAAAGAACCCCGAAGGATTTCAGGAGTAGCGCGGCAACACGAGCAATCGCCAGACAACTCGCCAAAACATCCTTGTCATCAGTTACTCAAAAAGACATTCTCAAAAAGGCCTGTTTCCCACAACCCGCACAGGGAAGGAAGGCAAAAACAGCACCGGTGATACCTGGTGAAGAATACAATGTCTATTTCGGTTATACCCATGCCCACAGCGGGCTTTCCGATGGTTCCGGCACCCCGGAAGAGGCGTATGCCTATGCCCGGGATGAGGGAGATCTGGATTTCTTCTCCCTCACCGATCATGCGGAACAACTGGAACTTTGGCCCTGGGAAAATAAATGGCAACGACTGAAATGTGCCGCCGAGGCTGTCTACGCGCCGGGTACCTTCGTGTCCCTGTGGGGCTTTGAATGGGCGAATCCCCTCGTCGGACATATCAACGTGATTAATTCAACAGGCTTGACCAGTGTGTTGGACTCTTTCTTTTTTGCCGGAATTATACGGCTGGCTGACGGCAGAACCCGAAGCCATTGGCATATTTAATCATCCGGGAAATTGTGATGATCTGGGTATCGAATTCAGGCATATGGAGTACTTTACGGATAGCGCGGACCAGATCGTCGGTATTGAAATCGCAAACAGCAATGATAGTTTCGAACGATATTATTATTCCGGAGGGTGGGAAACAGCCTATAGTTACTGGGATGAGGGCAATCTAAAGGGGTGGAAGTTGGGGCCGGTTGTCGGCCAGGACAACCATGGTCCCGACTGGGGAACCAAGAACCCCTGGCGCACGGCCGTACTTGCCAAGGAACTGACGCGGGAGGCGATTATCGATGCCTACCGGCACCGCCGTTTCTATGCAACCGAAGACCCCGGCCTGCACCTGGATTTCCGCTGTGCAGGCTATCCCATGGGCTCCTCGCTGCTGGAAGTCCCCGCTGAGTTTACGGTGGATGCCGCCACGGACGCGGCGGCGGCTTTTGAACAAATTCGGTTATACCGCAATGGGGAACTGCTGGAAACACGACCGGTTTCCGGCAATCCTGTCCAGGCCATATTTTCTGATCCGGTACCCTTGGAAAGTGCTTATTACTACGTGATCGTCACGGAAACCGTGGATAGGGACAGCAACGGCCGCAAAGACGAGGCGATAACCGCACCTATATGGATCGGGGAACCCTGGGGTAAACCTGCCTGTGGCGCGACATCGCTTTTCTGTCAGCCTGTGGGAGATATCGGTACGATCGGCGACCTGTTTGTATTGATTTCTTCGCTGATCGTGCTTATAGTAACTCAGACTCTTGCGGGGACAATTGGGAATAATAGCCCGCCCAAAAGCATCTATGAATATTCCGAATAAACCTGAATATGTCATTCAAAACACGGTTCGAATTTCATCCTTGGCTTGAGACACTTCATTTGGAATATTTATTTTCCATGTTTCATGATTAAGCACAAAAGGAAATTTTGTGTTTTCTGCGAACTAATTTTATACTATAAGCTATACGCTAGGTTCTTTTCATAGCACTTTTATCTGGAAAAGCAGGCTGAATAGAAAGGATGCGCACATGAAATATTCGAGGGGGTTCTATACCTTAGCGGTCATTATAGGTTTAGAGATCATGTTCCTGTCCAGCCTAGGTTGTCCTCCAAATGAAACGTACACACCGAACAAGATATTCAAGACCTGTATTAGTATCGGCTGCAGATGCTGTGAACCACAGGAAGGGGAAGGTGAGGGTGAAGGCGAGGGCGAAATAGCTGCAGAAGGCGAAGGTGAAACCCTTCCCGAAGGCGAGGGTGAAGTGCCTCCCGAAGGTGAAGGCGAAGCGCTTTCCGAAGGCGAGGGTGAAGCGCTTCCTGAAGGCGAAGGCGAAGTACCCGCAGAAGGGGAAGGCGAAGTACTTCCCGAAGGTGAGGGTGAAACCCTTCCTGAAGGCGAGGGTGAAATCCTTCCTGAAGGCGAGGGTGAAATCCTTCCCGAAGGCGAGGGTGAAATCCTTCCTGAAGGCGAAGGTGAAACCCTTCCCGAAGGCGAGGGTGAAATCCTTCCCGAAGGTGAAGGGGAAACACTGCCTGAAGGCGAGGGTGAAATCATAGTAGAGGGAGAGGTAGAAACCAGTTCCTTGACAATCCTAATTCAGCCGGCGGCCAGCATAACCGATGGCGCAAAATGGTTTCTGGATGGCGGTACGGCCCAAGAGAGCGGAACAACCATTGAGGGATTAGCACCGGGCAACCATATTGTCACCTTCGGAGTTCTTGCGGGCTGGATCAAGCCCCCTAGTCAGTCAATAGAACTTATGCCGGGCCAGGCGCTGACGAATACGGTAGTTTATGTCAACTTATTAAAATCAGACAGCCTGGTGGTTCTTGGTTACAATGACTTGGGCATGCACTGCTTGAATGAAGATTTTTCAGAGTTTATGATCCTCCCCCCCTATAACACCTTTCATGCGCAGGTAATCGACCGCAGTCACGGCAGTCCTGAAATCGTCACAAGCGGTGTCACGCTGCGTTATACCATTCCGGGCAATACAAGCTCCGTGACCAAGACTAATTTCTGGACGTACGCGGAGCAATTGTTCGGAACGGTCATCACCCCGGACGTGGGCCTTACCGGCAACCGGCTCAGCGGAACCATGACGCCGTCAGCACCTCCCCGAACGGACTGGGTGGTTACCGGGATACCCATCACCCCGATAGAAGACGCGGGCATTGAAAATCCTTATCCCCTTGCCGTGGTGACCGCATCCATAGGCGGCATCGACATTGCCCAAACCCAGGCGGTGGTTC
>JAAYBJ010000053.1 GCA_012730105.1 Candidatus Hydrogenedentota bacterium | reverse complement strand
GTCCGGGTGCTCAAAGAGGCCGATCTTTTCCACGGGAATCGCCTCAAAGCCGATGGCAAAAGCGGGCGAGTCTTCCTTCAGCCGGAAATCCAACTTCTCGCGGTCCACGAAAAGGGGATCCACGTCGGCCAGATTATTTTCAAGGGTCAGGTATTCCCGGGCCTTGTCCTCTATCTCATCCCATTTCCCCCCCAAACAGATATTTCGGGCGATATAATTGCCTTCTGGTGCCTTGGGTTCGTGTTCCAATATATCCGCGAGATTCGCGTAGGTATCGCTATAGGGTGGTTCCTTGTATCGGATGCCGGACAGGGTGCCTTTTGTTTCCGCTTCAGTGATCCAGTCGTCGGCATGCTGATGGGCCCAGCCCAGGGCACGCGCGTCCACGTGCAGCGCCGGGTTGCAGTCCACGAAAATATTGTTGGTCACGCTGCAGTCCCGTCCTCCGCCGATGAACGCCGCACGGGTTACCTTGTAAAACACGTTGCCCCTGATGTGGGTGCCGCAGTACATGTCGTCGAGATACACGCCCACGCAGCCCTTGTCGAGATAGCCCTGGATGTCATGGAGGTAGTTGTATTCGATGCCCGTGCCGCGCATGGTCCAGTTACGGCCGGCGTAGATGGCGCCGGCATCGTTGGATTCCAGGCAGACATGATGGATTTCGTTGAACTGGATCGCGTGGTTGTTGCCCCCGAAGATAATCCCAATATGGGGCGCGTCGTGGATCAGGTTATAGGCGGCGCGGATGCCCACGCCGCTCATGCGGATGCCGGCCTGGTACATGCGGTACCACCGGCCATAATCGTGGATGTGATTGTTTTCGGCGAGGTGCCCGGCGCCCGTCAGGGTTTCCCGGTTGCCGCCGCTGAGGCTGATGCCGCCCCCGCCCATCTGGTAAATATGGCAGCCGAACACCGTATGCGCTTTGTCGCCGGACACGCTAACCGCGTTACCGCCGCCGTTGCGGAAGGTGCACGCCGCCACGCGCACGCCCGCGCCGCCGGTGACATCCAGCATGAGGCCCCGGGAACAATCCAGCACCAGGCCGTGCAGGGTGAGGTGTTCGAGATCGGTGGCGGTGACCATCTGGGGCAATACGGACACCAGGACATCGCCCGGCTGCACAGGCTCCGGCGGCCAGAAGTACAGCACGCCCGCCTCGCGGTCCACATACCATTCACCTGGCTGGTCAATCTCGCTTAACATGTTATACGCGTAGTACCATTGCTTCGGCCGGTAACCGTAATTATGGTAGGGCTCTTCAAGACGAATCTGTGATTTCTCCGGACTGATTTCGGCGATTTTCTGGCGCTGGTCCGACCAGTCCCAGAACCAGTAGCCGTGCAGCCATCCGTCCTTCTCGCGGACCCACCGCGACGGACGGTCGCCCTCGTAGGTGAAGATGCCCGTCTTGCTGCCCTTGATACCGTGAATCTTATGGCCGTCCTCTACGACCACGGTTTGAATGGCGGTAAACCCCTCATTGGGCCACCGGGACAGGATCATGGGCTTGCCACGGAAATAGAGTTCCATGCCGCCGCCCGCAGGCGAACCAAAGTCCGCAATGCCCAGCGCCTTTAAGTCCGCTTGGATTACATTAGGCCGTGCGCCCTCATCCAGCCGGTCCAGCACGGCAGCATCGGTGACCGGCGTAAACGTGTCCACCACCGCGCCACCGCAGAGAACCGCCGTGCCCTTTTCGGAAGCGGCATAGACCACGGGCTTATCCGGCGCGCCGCCGTCTTCCGCCGCCAGTACGAAGGGCTCCTTCAGGAAATACGTGCCCGGCGCCAGTTCCACGCGGATACCGCCTTCCGGCAGCCCGCCCGCCGCCTTGAGTTCGCGCACCCGGCCGCGCGCCCCGGCCGGTGTGGCCAGGGGACCGTCTGTGCCGGAAGCGTCCGGCGTCTGCAGTCGACCCGACCAGGCGTCATTGCCTTCGGGAGAAACATACAGCGTGGTGACGGCCGCTGTGGGCAGGGTGAACACCAGCAGCGCTACTGTCAACAGGGCGAACGTGGCTTTACGGGACATGGGCAGATTCCTTTCTGCGAAAAGGTTATAGGTCGCCTGACGTGGCCAGGGCCGTTTATGCCGGGAAACATGTTTGTAGGCCGGGCGGAGCGGACCCTTATATCACAGTTCAGCAACCTAAACAGGACTTGATACAACAGGTCAGATTCCACAAAATACATCCATCAAAGCGAAACCCGCCTTTGCCAAAGAACGTTCGAAGGGATAGGGAGGCGTGTTTCGCTCCACCGCAAATTCATTTCGGACGTTCTCATGCCTGCAGGGCAAAAAATACATGTTCCGGCACAGGATGCATGATTTCGCTTCGCCCGGCCTACAATCCTGAGTTATATGGGCGTCTTGAGATCTGATTTTCCCATGAACCCCGGAACACCGGTTTGTTCAACAATACGAACTTAATTCCGTTTCATAGAGGCGCTTATAACATTCATACTCTTCCCGGGTAATGGGCACGCTGTCGCTCATGTAGGGGTTGCTGCTCTGAGACCGGTTATACAGCGGCACATCAAAGCCTTGTTCGGTGGCGTACATCTTGAAAAAGTCCACCGGCTTGCCGATTCCCAGGACCAGCCTGTTAATCGCGTCCTCGGCGGCCAGCACGCCGTCCCAGTCGCCGGCACGGTAACAGTCCAGGGCGGCCTTGAAGAGTTGCGGATTCAGCATGGTGCCCTGGCCAATGACCGCTTTCGCGCCCAGGGTCAGGCCCGCATAATACACGCATTCATGGCCCATGATATACGCGAATTCCTGACCCCGTATCGCCCGGATCATTTCATACATATAGAATCCGTCCGCGGTGGAAAACTTGCCCGCCACGAAATTATCCAATGCCGCGATGCGTACCAGGGTGTCGGGCGTGGCCTCATATTCCTTCAGCGTGCCTGGCGGCTGGTACACGAATACCGGGCCTGGCACCTGCGCGCAAATCGTCTGAAAATACCGCTCAATCAACTGTTGATGGGTTTCGCCCTCCGCCGGGAGCAGCGCCTCGGGCATGGTATACACCACCCCGTCCGCGCCGCATTCCAGGGCGAAGTTGCCCAGTTCCACGCCCTGTGCGATATAGACATCCGGATCAGGGCGTTTGTCATAGTTCCGGTCCCAGATACCACTGCAGCCGACCAGCACCGGCGCGACGCCCTTGAGGTGGGCGCAGGCAGTACGCGCCAGCTGGCGCGTGTCGTCCATGCTGAAGGTATACATGAGGCCCATGCCGGAGCGCACGAAAAACGCGCTGATCGCCCCGCGCTGCAGCAGAAAGTCCAGAAGCCGCCGCTGGCCGGCATCGTCAAGGCTGCCGTCTTCCCGGAACACGGTAAAGGTCGGGGCAATAGGCCCCTCCACAAATTTTGGTACTTCCATTACATTTTCTCCTGTGTCATAAGCAAAACGGACAAGGCAGATACTGCCCGCCTTCCAGTTACGCTTCCCTGGTGATGATCAGAACGGCCTTCAAAAACAAGCCGAATACAGGAACAAGCCTGTGATCCGCCTAGTTCAAGGCATATCATGCCACAATAGGGCCAAAATCTGTCAACGACTTATATATGCGCTTTCCCCTTCAGTTGCTTATAGAAAATTTTTCTCGTTCTCAAGTGCAGATCTTGTCATTACCCACAAGCACTGGCTAATGGATTCATTATCGCCCGATAAGGTTTGCATTGGAATCTCGGACAGGGATTCGAGAAATTATCCTGTGGTTGAGCGAAGCAACACCGCAGGTTAGGCTGTTTTACGTATAAGCAACCAAGAGGGGTGTCATGTTTTGATTTAGCTCAAATTTTATCCCTCTTCATAGATGGACCTGAGAGGCATCAGCGCGGATATCCGTAACCCGCGCGGGGACGTGACACAGCCACGGGACCCCGGGGCGCGGGTGGACTGCATGGTTGGCGGTGCAGCAAGGGCGCCTGATTCTGCATCATCCGGTTCTGAAGCGCGGCCTGGCCGGGAGAGCGGTACGCGCCGTACATGGAGGTGCGGGCGGTACCGGTGATTGGCGAATAGGTTGTGGTGGAAGACGCCCCGTTGTTGTAATTGGTTCGCCAGGTGTTTGTCACGGGGGAATACTGGCTGGTAACCGCCGGACCATGGTTGTAGCGCGTACGCGCCGTATGGGTCATGGGCGAATAGGTGGTGACGGCGGTGGCGCCGTCACTGTAGCGGGTGCGTGCCGTGCGGGTCACCGGCGAATAGGTGGTCGTCGCGGTACGCCCGTCACTATACCGGGTGCGCGTGGTGTTGGTCACCGGCGAACAGGTGGTGGTGGCCGTGGTGCCATCGCTGAAACGGGTGCGCGTGGTATTGGTCACCGGCGAGTGGGTGGAATAGGCCGTCTGCGCCGAGGCGGCGCCCGCCAGCAGCGCCATCACAAAAACCCCTGTTAAGCATCGCATACTATGTTCCCCTTTAGTTGCGTCCAAACATGTATAGGAACAGGGTATCATGAATCCATAACGGCTTTCCAAGCGTAATCGCCGGATATTACTGGCATCGTGTCCGTTTTATCCTTTATACTTTTTTCTTGTCTCTGGATACGCTATGCGAAGAAAAGGAGGTTGATTGCGTATTGACAGTGCAGGCTATGGAACGAATGATCCGTTTTCTCGGCTGAATACCCTGCGTGTTGGTGTTTCGTCTTCCTTACAGGGATATCCGTCATGCCGCTGAAGAAAGACTTGCTGCTGATTGATGTTTTTGCCATCGCCGCGGGAGCGATGATCAGTTCGGGCCTGTTCGTGCTGCCGGGCATCGCCTTTGAGATGGCGGGGCCGTCCATAATCCTGTCCTATCTGCTGGCGGGGCTGTTGATGCTTCCTTCGGCGCTGTCGCAGTCTGAATTGGCGTCGGCCATGCCCCAGTCCGGCGGCGGTTATTTCTTTATCGTCCGCACGCTGGGCCCCTATGCCGGTATTTTTGCCGGCATCGCGGACTGGGTGTCCCTGGGATTGAAATCGGCCTTCGCGCTGGTCGGCCTGGGCACGCTGGTGCAGATGGCGCTGCCCAATGCGGATGAATGGACGATAAAAGCCGTGGCCATTCTGGCCTGCGCGTTTTTTACCACCTTGAACCTGGTATCCGTCAAGGGCACGGGCCGGTTGCAGTTCTTCCTGGTTTTGGGCCTGCTCGGCATTTTGGGGTCCTACGTAATCTTCAGTATTTCCGAGGTGCGCACCGTCCATTTCGCCCCCTTTATGCCGAACGGCGCGGCCAGTCTTTTCGCGGTAACGGGCATGGTCTTTGTCTCCTATGGCGGACTGACCAAGGTTGCCAATGTCTCCGGCGAGATACGCCACCCGGGCCGGAATATCCCCCTGGGCATCTTTATCGCGTTCGGCGTGGTAAATGCCTTTTATGTCCTGGTGGTTTTTGTCACTGTCGGAGTCTTGCCGCCCGGCCTGTTGGCGGGCAGCCTGGCCCCGCTCGCCGAAGGAGCGCGCTTCACCCTGGGTTCTCTAGGCTTTATCGCCATTGAGATTGCGGCTTTTCTGGCCTTTGTGACCACGGCCAACGCGGGCATTCTTGCCGCGGCCCGGTCGCCCATGGCCATGGCGCGGGACGGCCTGCTTCCGGAGCGCATCGGCAGAACAAGCAACCGCTTCCACACGCCCCATGTCTCGATTCTTATCACGGGCATCATCATCTCCCTTGCCATCGCCTTTTTGTCCATCGAAAACCTCATAAAGTCGGCTTCGGCGGTGCTCATGCTCATGTTTGTGCTGGTGAACCTGTCCGTCATTATTATGAGGCACAGCGGCATTCACAATTACCGGCCCACCTTCAAAGCGCCCCTGATGCCCTGGCTGCAGCTGGCCGCGGTTATCGCCTATATCTTCATCCTGATCGAAATGGGACACATCCCGCTGCTCATGAGCGGCGCCATTGCGGCCGTCGCCCTGATCTGGTATTTCGTGTATGTCCGCAGCAGGATAGACCGGGAGTATGCGTTCATCCTGCTTGTGCAGCGCATGATTTCCCGGGAGTTTTTCGGCCGCGGCCTGGAAGACGAACTCAAGCAAATCGCCCTGGAACGCGACGAGGTGGAACAGGACCATTTTGACCAGGTGGTCAAGGAATGCATCGTATTGGATCTGGACCAGCCCCTGGATGCGGAGTCGCTGTTCCGAAAAATCGCCGAAACCGTTATGGCTAGGCAGGGGTTGCCGGCGGACACGCTTTTCAGGCGCTTTATGACGCGTGAAGAAGAAAGCAGCACCGTTCTGAAGCCGGGACTGGCCGTTCCGCACATCATTATCGAGGGGGAGCATTTATTTAACATGGTGCTCGTGCGTTGCGTGCCGGGCATTATGTTCCCCGGCCATGAAGAGCCGGTGACCTCCGCCTTCGTGCTGGCCGGATCCCGGGACGAACGCAATTTCCACCTGAAAGCCCTGATGGCCATCGCCCATATCGTCGAAGAGCCGGGATTCAACGAGCGGTGGCTGAAGGCACGGGATGAAGAAGATCTCAGGGATATCCTGTTGCTGTCAAAACGCGCCCGGGTCGCCCATTCCGAGAACAAAGCTGAACGGCCATAAGGATTTAACCTAAAAATGGCTGTTGGATTCTGAAGCGGTTTTCAAACCAAAGGACTTAAAGGACATAAACGACCAAAAGGACAGTAAAACGTTCTCCCGGTTGGTGCGTCCTTTATGTCCTTTCGGTCCCTTCTTTTAAGAAGGTTTCCCGGCGTCAACAGCCGTTTTTAGCATGAATACTTTTGGGCGTTGGATTGCAGGCGAAATCCACATTGTTATGTATCGCGGGACACGGGGGCGTATCCGCCGGCCGAACGGGCGTCAGGGATTATGTAGAAGCCTGCCGTGATGCACGCTTACGAAATGCGCACCTTTGCGGTAATTTCACGCAGGCTCCGGGCAATATCGTCCGCGGAACTTCCGTCCTGAATATTCCGGGAAAGGCTGCCCTCCCGAAATGCGCGGGCCAGTTGTGACAAGGCTGCCAGGTGATGTTCCGGCGATTTTTCCACGGGGCTTATAAGCGACAGGATGACCCGTGCGGGAAGGTCTATCCCCGGAAAACGCCAGCCCGCGTCGCCCACCCCTATGAGAAGTGTCGTTTCATCCACGCTTTCGCTGTGGGTATGCAGCAATACCGTGCCCGGCGCCATTTCCACCGGGTAGGCGCCCGCAGCGCCTTGCAGCAGCCTATACGCGCGTTTTTGCTGCGTTTCCGTCCAGCCCGGCACACGGCCGGTCATCGTTTTCAAGGCCTCGTCCCGTGTGGCCTCATTGGCCAGCGCAACGGGAATGATCCTGGCCAGGTCGGGGCTTTCTTCAACTTCATAATCGATTGATATCCCTTCTTCCAGCAGGGCGGGATAAGCGACCAACAGGTTCATCCGGGGATAGCGATGGGCCATGAGATCCGGAAGCCGGTCCATACTTGGCGTCCAAAAGGCCGTCATGGGACGTTCCATGGGCAGGATTACCATGTCATCGGGCTGTATTTCATTAAACATCCGGTTTCGAGCCGCAAACCAGTCCGCCACCGTCACGAGCGTCAGCGGCACTTCGGGTTTCGCGTTTTCCGTCAGGCCACTCAAGTGTTCGGCTTCCGAGGGTTCGCATAGGTAGAGCTGCAGTTCCGCACCCAGTTTTTGGGCCAGGCGTTTGGATTCACAAAGGACATCTTCAATATCCGTGCGGCGCCCGGCAAGCGGCGGCAGCAGGAGCAGCAGTCTGCGGGTGGTATTCAACGGCATGACAATCCGGCAAAACAACAACCTTGAGGGACAGTCTTGCAGCATCCGTGTGCGCACGGTGCCGAAGATACGGCTGGCCACGGTTTTGTTAGTTCCCCAGCCGAACATGGCGAGTCCCACGCGCATTTCTTGGACGGCCCGGATAATGCCGTCGGAAACGTTGTTGCTGATCCGCACCCGGGGTTCCAGGGGGATTTCCGCGGAAGCGGCATGCGCCAGACAGCGTGCCATCAGTTTTTCCCCTTCCGCCAGTGATGTCGAGGTGTCACTCGCATCTGGAATGACGGTAAGGGGATGAAGCATGCTTTCCCGGGTATCATCGCGCAGGACAAAGGCAAGATCCAACAGGCGCGTCGCACCCACGAGATTCACCACCGGGATGAGCAGGCGCTGGCCGGCCTGACTGGGCGCCGCCCGTTTCACGGGTTCCGCCGGCACATAGCGACCGTAGCGTTCCACAGCCCAGGAGCCCAGGGGACAGGTGACCATAATCATGGCCACGGCGCCGTTCAACACGGATACGTCAAAAATCTTGAGTTCAAAGCCCACCAGCGCCGCGGCGAGCGTCGCCGCCGCCTGCACCACACTCAAGCCGAACATGACCTGCCCCTCCGCTTTGCCGTACCCGAAGAGGCGGCGCGCCGCCTGCGCGGCAAGATATTTCGTCACAATGACGCCGCAAACCATGGTTGCCGCAACCAGCCAACTGCGTGTGTCCCGCGCAAGATCCCCAAGATTCACCAGCATACCCACCGAAATCAGGAAGAAGGGAATGAACACCGTGTGTCCGACGAATTCCACCCGGTTCATCAGGGTGCCGTGCCGGGGTATCAGGCGGTTGAAAGCGATGCCCGCCAGGAACGCCCCGATAATGGGCTCCATGCGCGCGTAATGGGACGCGTACGCGAAGGCGCAGACCGTGCCGAGGACAAACAGAAACTGGGCGCCGCCGTTTTCGCTGTTGTTGCGGAAGAACCACCGGCTCAACCAGGGGATACCCCACCATCCCACGGCAACAAGCACACCCAGGCTGGCCAGGATCTCTATCCAGAAAAGCGGGGTAAGCGCGATCCCCTTGGCCGCGTCGGCAATCACCGCCAGAACCATCAGCGCCATAATGTCCGTAATGATGGTGGCGCCGATGGTCACGGCAACCGACTCGCTGCGCGCGATGCCCAGCCGGCTCGCCACCGGGTAGGCCAGCAGCGTATGGGAGGCAAACATGCTCGCCAGCAAGATGGCTTCCGGCCAGTCCATGGAAAGCACATAGCGGCCAAGCAGCGTGCCCAGGCCCTGGGGAATGGAAAAAGTCAACAGACCGAAGACCAGGCTGCGATTGCGGGACTGGATAAACTGGTGCAGGTCGATTTCCAGGCCGGCAAGAAACATGATGTACAACAGGCCCACCGAACTAAACAGCATGATGGCGGAATTGCGTTCAAGCAGGCCCAAGCCGTGGGGGCCTAAAAGGGCCCCTGACAATAACAACAGCACCATGTCTGGAATGCGCAATTTCTCTGCAAGAAGAGGCATCACCAGGGTCGTTACTACCATGACCGTAAATATGAGGGTTGGATCGGTAATCAGCGCCACGCACGTGACTCCAGCTTGGGTTTGTATTGAAAGCTGATAATACCATAGTTGTCGCGATCCGGCGCAAAAAGCGCTGATATCTTTGAAAAGGATTTCCGCCTCCTTCAAGGAGGACGGAAGTGACTACGAATAATTCCCAAAACGGGCACAGGTGGCTTTACTCCAACACGGCCTGATATATCCAGAACGGGTGACTTTTTCAGCCCACAATCGATCCTTTCAGCCTGCCGGACGCATGTTCCCTGCGGATTTGCGAACGCCCTGTGCTCTTGGTATACTGTTTCCCAGGCTGTGCCGCCTTTCAGCATTGGATAATTCAGGATCTGCCGGAGGCCGCGCGCCGCAAGATTGGGCCAAGCTCGGGGCGTGACCGCTTTGTCAGGTTTCCCCGGTGCTGTCTTTCGATGTGGGTATTCTTTGCGAAGAAATATTTTTTATTCGGGCGGAAAAAGGACTGTTTGAATGCCGTATGATCTGGTATCGGTAGGTGTGGTATGCGCTGACGTCATGGTGCGGCCCGTCGACGAAGTGCCGCGGCGCGGTACGCTCGGACTGGTGCCGAAGCTGGAAATGCACCTGGGCGGCCTGGCCGCGGTCACCGCAAGCGCTTTCTGCCAGTTGGGCGGCAAAGCGGCCTTTCTTGGCCGCGTGGGCACGGATGGTTTCGGCGACTATCTGCTTTCCGCGATGCGGCACAACGGCGTGGACGTAAGCGGAGTGAAACGCGCTGAAACCTCGCGTTCTTCGGCCACGGTCGTGCTGATCGACGGCGCCGGTGAACGCACCTTTCTGCACCATGTGGGCGCCAACGCGGATACCTGCGAAGAGGACATGGATTTTGACATGATCGGCAAGGCCCGCGTGTTTCACTGGGGCGGCCCGGCGATCATGCCGCGCCTGGACGGCGCTCCCATGGGCCGTGTTTTCGAACGCGCCCGGGCACTGGGCGTTGCCACCAGCATGGACACCTGCTATGACGGCAAAGGGGTCTGGCTGCCGCTTATCGAGCCGTCGTTGCCGCATCTCGATATTATTTTTTCAAGTTTTGAAGAAGCCTGCCAGTATACCGGCCGCGATACGCCGGAAGGCATCGCAGCATTTTACCTCGACCGGGGGGTCAAAATCGCCGTGATCAAACTGGGCGCTGAAGGCGTTTATGTCAGACAGGGCGAACAGGCCTGCCGCCTGCCCGCCCACCGGGTCGAGGTCGTGGATACCACCGGCGCCGGGGACGCCTCCTGCGGCGGCTTCCTCTATGCGTGGCTGCAGGGCTGGGAGATGGAAAAGTGCGCCCGCCTTGCCAACGCGGTCGGCGGCCTTACCGTCCAGCACATGGGCGGCGCGGAGGCCGTGACCAGCCTGGATCAGGCGTTGGCATTCATGGAGACCTTGTCATGAGCATGTTGGCCATCTGTATCGTACTGGCAATCACGGGACAAAACATGGGTGCACCGGTTATCCAGGAAGCGGAATTGGCGCCGCCAGCGGGTATGAGCGATGGCGCTTCCGCGGGCCAGGCAACGCCCCGGATGCCGTCCTCGGACCTGGAAACCGTGGAATCCACGGCCCCGGCGCCGTCCACAACCACGACTGTGCAGGAACTTCAATGGGAATATGACGAGGAAGGCAAACCGGTGGCGCGCCCCGCCGCCGCCCCCGCCCCCGAGCCGGTCAAGACACCGGAACCCGCGCCGGCGCCGCCCCTCACTACACAGCAGACCGAACAACAGCAGACGCGTCCAAAGTCCGGCGGGTCCCAGCACGTGGCGACCTTCTGGTTTGTATTGCCGAAATAGAACCTCAACCATGGTGGTAGGCCGATGAAGCTTAACTCCAGACGTGACATACTTTTAATGGCTGCGGTCATTCTTGGCGCCATGTTCCCCGCAGTGGCCGTGCAACGGCAGCATCCCGCCGTGCGGGATGCGGAGGCGAACCGGCACAACTTCAACCAGGCCCTTGCAACCCTGGCCAAATTGCGCGACGGGCAAGAGGCCGCCGAGACGATCGAGGAACAGCCATTAATAATCGTCGAAGCGGATCCTGCCGAGAAGGCTGTCCCGGCGGAAGACGGCGCTTCATCCGCCGCTACGGAATCTCCGAAGGGGGACGATGTGCCCCCGGCGGAACCTGTTGAAGGCGAATCGGCCCCCGTCACCACCTATCGGCGTGTCCCTTTAAATACCGGCGGCATTCGCGCGCCCAGGCCCAGCCGGCCTTCAGCGAACCCCCTGGAACAGCTGGACAAGCGCACCCTTCAGGATGCGCTCCTGCGCCCCCTTGAATTCGGTGAAACCAGCCTGGGCTTCGAGCCGCCCGACTGGACGGAACCACTGCGGGATATCGAAGCCGATTCTATGGTTACCGACCTGAATACCAACGAGACGGTGCTGAACGATAATGTGCATTTACGATTGGGCGCCATGCTGTTCGAGTCGGACGCATTCCGGTATTCCGAGGCCGAAGGCCACTACCAGGCCGTCGGAAACGTGCGCGTCCGGCAACACGAATCGACGCTGACCGCGGACAAACTGACGTATACCGCCCCCGACCCCGAAATCGTCGAGCGCACCTTTATCCTCGAACCCGGACCCGATGAGCAACGCTTTGCGAAACGGCGCCTGAGCATGGGAAGACTGCTAGCGGAAAACCTCCATGTCGTGGAACCCACCCGGGAAATGCGTGCCGAATACGTGGACTATGATTTTGCCAAAGAAAGTGGTGAGATTCGCAACGCCCAGGGGGTCGCCACCATTTTTCATTATGATGCCGCCCAGATTCAGATTAACGGTCCCGATGACGCCGTCATCAAGGACGCGTGGCTGACCACGTGTCCGAGGCCCAATCCCCATTACCGCATTCATGTGGATGAATTGACCTTGAAAGGCAAGGAAGATATCACCGTCCGCAAGGCGCGCCTGTACCTGGGCCGTGTAAAAACGCCCTTTTATATCCCCTTTTATCGCGGCGGTGAAAACCGGCCGTACATGCTGGACTACGAAAGCGGACGCCGCGCCGAAATCGGCTATTTCGCTAACGTCGGCACCCAGTTCGAGATCAGTCCCGAGGTAACCGCCGGACCGCGTATCATGCCGACAGAGAAAGAGGGCGTGGGACTGGGAGGCGATCTTTATTATGATTTCATGCGCAAGCCCTCCTCCTATCTATACCGCACCAAGGGGGAAGCACACGTGCTGCACACCACGGAGGACCGGGGATACGGCATGCTGCGCCACCGCTGGGAATACGATGACAACCTGGTCCTGCGCATGGAAGCGGAACATTGGTCGGATGAGGATTTTTACAAAGATTTCTTCTATGACGACTATCGGAACCGCACCACGCCGCGTACCTTTGCCAATATCACCTATCGGCACCCGGATTTTATCGCTTCCGGCACAGCGCGGGTCAATACCCATTCTTGGATCAGTGAAACGGAAAGCCTGCCCGAAGCGGCCTTCCACCTCATCGAACGGCCGCTGGCGCATAATTTCTTCGTGTCTTATGACACCATTTCCGGTTACAACCGCCAGAAATGGATGGATATGGAAGGGGCCCGAAGCATCCACATCGCTCGATTAACCTACGACTGGGAACCCGTAAAAAGCCTGAATATTACCCCCTTCTACGAAGCCGAAGGGGCTTGGTATCAGCGCACCGCAGACTGGGACGATAGCGCCACCCGCTTCTCGAACACCTTCGGCGTCACTGCTCAGACCCGCCTCCATAAAGTGTACCCCGGTTTCTTGGGATTTTCCGGGTTCAAGCATGTGATCGAACCCTCCATCACCTATTCCTATCGGCCCAGCTCCACCCTGGCCGCGGAAAAGGCGCCCCGTTTTGACAGTCTGGACAATGTATACGGGCGCAGCCGTATTGAAACGAAAATCAACAATGTCTTTTACGGGAAGGACGCGGAAACCAACGAAGTCTGGCAGGCCGCGCGTCTTACCCTCTACCAGGGCAACGATTTCTGGAACGAGGTTCGGAAGGCCGATGACTACGAATTTGAAATCGATGTGCGTCCCCGGCCGTGGTGGGGTGTGCAGGTAGTCGGTGAAAAACACAATATCGATGAGGATTTTTATCTGGGAGATACGCCACCCCTCTACAAGCGCTGGTTCTACGATGCCTATGAGGAACTCTTCAACGATTATTACAATGAAGAGGCTGAAAACTACAGATCCGCCACTGCGGACTTTGCCAGGTTACTGACCCAGGTCTATTACGACAACACGCTTCTGGGCGGAAAAATCACCAGTCGCCTGGGATTCGCTTATACCGACACCCGGGGCGAAATTTTCAACCGTGAAATCCTTTACGGAATGGGATACCGGCTCAATGAAAAATGGGCGGTCGGGTTCGAACATATCTATAACCTGAAGGGCGGCTACATGCGCAGCCAGACCTATGAACTTCGGCACAAATTTGACTGCTGGGAAACGGCGCTGCGTTTCCGCGACCGGGAATCAGGCTTCGATGTCAATGTCGAATTCAGCCTGGTCGCCTTCCCCGGCAGCGCCATCCGATTCTAAGGCGGGTGGTTCCAGGATTAGGGCATCTGGCTGCGGTATATTGACCCGGCGCGGGGTAATCCTTATACTTTTGCATAACAGGGGAAGGTTTTCTTGCGTGCTTGTTCCCGCGGGTTGAAAAGAGAAAACAACACACAGGAGCTTCGATGGAGAAAAGGAGATGAATATACGGCGGCCGGACGGATGGGCAACGCGTTTCGGCCTGATTATGGCGATGGCGGGCAACGCCATCGGCCTGGGGAACTTTCTCCGTTTCCCCGGGAAGGCCGCGCAGTTCGGTGGCGCCTTCATGGTGCCGTATCTCCTCGCGATGGTACTGCTGGGCATTCCCTTGATGTGGATGGAATGGACCATCGGCCGACATGGCGGCGGCTTCGGACATGGCAGCACGCCGGGCATGTTTCATCGTCTTTGGCGCCATCCGGTTGCCAAATACCTGGGCATTTTCGGGGTGCTCCTGCCGGCCATGGTGGGCGTATATTACATCTATATCGAGTCGTGGTCACTGGGCTACGCGTGGCAGACCATGACAGGCGCCTACTGGGGACAAACCAGCAATGAAGAGATGGAAGCCGTATTCTCAAACTACCTGGGCATGAATGGCGGCCTGTTTTCCTTCAATCCGCACTCCTATCTGTTCTTCCTGGCAACCTTCGCCATCAATATTTTCGTGTTCGGACGGGGCATTTCCAAGGGCATTGAAATTGTCGCCAAATACTGCATGCCCACCCTGCTTGTCATCGGCATCGTGCTGGCGGTGCGGGTGCTGACGCTTCCGCCCATGGACGGGCGCACCATCGGGGACGGCCTCGCACAAATCTGGCGCGTCAGCGACTGGGGCGCCCTGCTCAAGTCGGATGTCTGGATTGCCGCCACAGGCCAGGTGTTTTTTACGCTCAGCGTCGGACTGGGCATGATTCACACCTATGCGAGTTATTTGAAAAAACGCCATGACATCACGTTGAGCGGGCTGGCCTCCTGTGGCACCAATGAGTTTGCCGAGGTTATCCTGGGCGGCACCATCGCCATACCAGCCGCCGTGTTGTTTTTCGGAGCGGCCCAGGCGCAGACCATAGCGAAGGGCGGCACGTTTTCGCTGGGTTTTTTCGCGCTTCCGGTGATTTTCCAGCAGATGCCGGCAGGACAGATTTTCGGCACCTTATGGTTCCTGCTGTTGTTTCTCGCGGGATTGACATCGTCCATGGCCATGTTCACGCCCCTGCTCGTGTTTCTTGAAGATGAACTGCGGCTCACGCGCAGGCAGGGCGTGACGCTTGTCGGCGTGAGCGTGTTCTTGATGATGCAGCCCATTATTCTGTTCATGCATCACGGCATGGTGGATGAAATTGATTACTGGGTGGGCGATTTCGGCCTGGTCCTTTTCGCCGCTATCGAAACGGTCGTTTTTGCCTGGATATTCGGCATGGCCCGGGGGTGGAAAGAAATGCACCTTGGCGCGGATTTACAGGTGCCTCGCATTTTTTACTACATCATGAAATATGTGACCCCGACATTCATGATCCTGCTGCTGGCATGGTATGCCTATGACGGGCTGGTGGCCCGCGTGCTTATGCGCGGAGTCGCCGCGGAATCACAGCCTTACCGCTGGCTGGCGCGGCTTATCATAGCGGGCATGGCGGGCTTTCTCGTTTGGGGTGTCCGGTTCGCCTGGAAAACCCACCCCAAGTTCTTCGAAGAAGCGTCACGCGCCCGGGAGGAGGAAGAGCCATGACCGTGTTGTCCTGGATATTCATGGGCTTGGTGTGGGCGTGTATTCTCGCCTTAAACGTGTTTTGCTTTTACCAGATGTTCTGGAAAGAACAGGACACGACCCGCACGGATATGAAACGCTAAACGCCGGACCGGTAACTTGTTTTTTCCCGTTTAGTTGACGGTTGCCGCTTCAGCGGCGGCCTTGTCATCGTCGGAAACCGGGGCCGCAGGCGCCTCTTCCAGATCCACGGAACCTTCCTCCGGCAAAGGCTGTGTCTCCAGGAGCGGGGCGGCGGGCACTTCCACTACCGGTGTTTCAGGCGCTTCAGGCGTTTCACTTTCCAGGTCTTCGTTCTCCACACCCTCGGCAAGTTTAGCCTGAATACCTTCCAGTAGCGCCTGGGAAGGAGCCGGATCCGACTGCTTCCTGTCATGCCAGTTCGGATGGGTCAACAGGGTTACCCCGTAGATCTGGCGGATGCTCTCAATGGAGATCGCTGTTTCTTCGGGGGATTTTTGCGCCAATTCAATCGTGAATTTGCTCCGGCGGGGCTGGGTCCAAAGGATGCGTTTCATGGGCGTATAAATGACAAAAGTACCACGCTTATCACGGGTATAAACCTCATAGCCCTGTTCGCGCGCCACCCGTTTTACGGCATGCCACACGTCTTCAAAGGGGGCGTTCAACACGGTTTCCTCGCGAAGGGCGAATCCCGTGGTATCACGCGCCGCCCGAGCGCATCCCAAACCGCCCAAACTGGTAACCAGGACCACGCATGCCAGCACCACAAAAGATCGCTTCATAATTAAGTCTCCCTTGACGTTTGGAGCATTGTACCTGTTTATAATATTGCCAATCAAAATATTCCAATCAGGTGGCTAATCGCTGGAAAGATTATATTTTTCCAGCCGGTAGCGCAGGGTTCTGGGAGTCAGTCCCAGGAGTTTCGCGGTTTTCTGCTGGGAATAATGGCTTCGTTCCAGAGCCTGTCGGATATAGTCCATCTCGAATTCCGCCACCAGCGCTTCCAGGTCAATGCCGCTTTCATGGAGAACAGTCGCTTCCGGGCGGTCCAGAGGCGGGCCACTCAGCAGGTAGGACGGCAGGTCTTCCAGGCGAATGTCAGCCTGCTCGCTGAGCCCCAGAGCGCGTTCGAGGACATTGCTCATTTCACGCACGTTTCCGGGCCAGGAATACTGGGTAAGCGCCTCGAGCGCTTCCGGGGAGAGCGCCTTTTCTTCGCAGCCGATGTTCTTTGCATGACGCGCTATCAGGTGGCGGGCAAGCAGGGGAATATCCTCGATTCTTTCCCGCAGAGGCGGCACGGTAATGGGAATCACATTCAGCCGGTAATACAGGTCTTTGCGGAAACCGCCGCTGTCCACCATTTCGGCCAGGTCCCGGTTGGTCGCGGAAAGCACACGCACATCCACGCGCGTCGAGGAAAGCCCGCCCACGGGCGTAACGCAACCGTCGTCAAGAACACGAAGCAATTTAACCTGCAGGGAAGCCGGCATTTCGCCGATTTCGTCCAGGAAAAGGGTACCGCCGTCCGCCGCGACAAAGAGGCCTTCTTTGTCCTGGTTGGCGCCGGTGAACGCGCCTTTTTTATAGCCGAAAAGTTCGCTTTCCAGCAGGGTTTCCGGGATACCGCCGCAATTGATGGCGACAAAGGGCTTCCCTGACCTCGGGCTGAGGGTGTGCAAGGCCCGGGCGATCAACTCCTTGCCCACTCCGCTTTCCCCGTTGATTGCCACGGTGCTGGGCAACGCGGCGACGCGGCGGACCATGTCAAGTACCTTGCTGAATTTGGGACTGTTGCCCACAATCGCATCCAGGCGGGCCTTACGCGACTGGTCGAGACGAAACGCCTCGTTTTCCCGCAGCAGGACACGTTTTTCCACGGCCCGGGCAACACGGAGCAGCACTTCCTCATTGCTCTTGAACGGTTTTTGCAGGTAGTCGAGCGCGCCAAGGCGCATGGCTTCCACAGCGGATTCGATGCTCCCGTGTCCCGTGATCATAAGGGCGGGCGTTTCCGGCTGGTTTTCCTTCAGGTATTGAAGCAGGCGCAGTCCCGCCAGGCGATCCTTGCCCATGTATAAGTCCGTCAATATAACGTCAATCAGCAGGTTTTCCAGGATCTTGACGGCTTCCTCGACGGATTTCGCGGAAGACACATCGTAACCGGCATTGGCCAGTACGATTTCAAGTACTTCCCGCAGCCCCGGATCGTCATCCACGACCAGGACCCTGAATTGTCGTGCTGTCATAATACTTCCCAATGTTTCTTGTTACGCGGCAAGGCGCGGCAGTCGGACAATCATGGACAGGCCCCCGCCTGGCCGCGCCGCCGCGCGAATGTCGCCGTTATACGCCGTGACAATCCGCATGCACACGGCCAGTCCCATGCCGATGCCGTTTTCCTTTTCCGTATAGAAGGGTTCAAAAATCCTCATGGCCTTGTCCGGTGAAATGCCCTTGCCCGTATCGTCAAATCGGATTTCGACATGGTTCCCTATGACCCGCGAGGCAACAACGATTTCTCCCTTCCCGCTCATGGCCTCCGCACTGTTACGCAGGATGTTGTCGCACATCTGCCGAAGCCGAGTCGTATCGCCCGGAGTGGTCGGGTGGGATTCGTCACAGTTCAACGTAATGGTTATTTCCGGGTGGGTCTGTTCAAAAGCGGCGGCCGTGGCCGCTAACAGGCTGTTGATATCCACGGGGTTTTGGTCAGGCTCCGGGTTGCGGGCAAATTCAAGGAACCCGCTCACAATGTTGTTCAAGTGTTCCGATTCTCGCAGCGCAATGCCGCACAAGCGTTTTGTCAGGTCCGGCGAGGCGATGCCCCGCTGCATTTCGTCCACGGCGCTGCGCAGCGCTGCCAGGGGATTGCGGATTTCATGGGCGAATTCCGCGGCTGACTCACCCACGGCGGCCATGCGGTCCTGCTGCCGCAAGGCCTGGCGCAGGGCAACGGTTTCCGTCAGGTCCTGAAAGACGGCGATCAACGACATCAGCCCGCCCCGGAAATCACAAATACGGTTGGTGGTCAGTCCGAGCATTTTCGGACCGCCCTGTTCGGGCTGCCACAGGAATTCATAACGCACATAATCACGCCCGTCGCGTATGGCGGTTACCACGGGACATTCGGTTCCCGAAGCGCAAGGTAGAATTTCAGCCACAGGACGGTTCAGGATTTTGCTTTCATCCATATCCAGAATGGCGCACGCGGCCCTGTTCACCAGGATAACGGTTCCATTTTTGTCACAGATCAGGAACCCGCTCACCATATTGTCGAGTATTTCCCGTTGGAAACTTTTGAGGCGGCCTATGCGCTGATTCCAGTATCCGCTGATGAATGCCGCCGCTACCATAACAATCCATTGTATAAGCAGGTTGTACCAGTAAGGGAGCAGGCTGGCGGCATTGTAGGAACCGGGCAGCCCCGAAAGAAACAGGAACAGCAAGGACACCATCGCGAAAGAGAAGGCATGAATGATACCCAGCAGAATGCCCGCCTCCAGGATCACGATTACGAGGAGAAAGGTGTAGTAGCTTGACTCGCCTCCCGTCAGGCTTACGGTAAAGGCAACGACACAAAAATCCAGAAGCACCTGGGTCCAGGTCAGGGTCGCATTGACAATCTGTTCCCTGTATAGGGTGAGCAGGTACCAGGAGCTGCACCCCAGCGCCGCACAGAAAATCAGAAAGAGGGCGGCGAGCCCTTCCTGGGCATTGCTGGATTTGGGAATGCCGATGAAGACCACCAGCAGCACCGCCACGCGCCCCAGACCGAAATACCAGAGCCAGATTACCGACCCGTCGTAAACGGGTTGAAACAGGTCCACCACCCGTTTTCCCAAACGAAGGTGGAAAGGAAAATTGTCCTCCCCGCCGCCGGCAGGCGTCCGGCCGGACAGGGACGACCCCGTTTTGGCGTCGTACTGCATGCGAGTTCCGTCTGTTTATTTTCCGGCGCGCGTTATCCGAAGAATGGTTATTCCGCATTCGCCTTGTTGATGAGGTTCTGGAGACCTTCCGGATTCATGCTGCGCTTGAAGGCCGTATCGGTGGAGATTATGCCCCGGCGCAGCAAACGGTACAGGGATTGGTTCATGGTGATCATGCCTTCTCCCTTGCCGATTTCAATCATGCTGGGTATCTGCTCCAGTTTCTGCGTGCGGATCAGGGAGCGTATTGCCGGGTTGGGTATCATGATTTCCATGCCCAGCACGCGCCCCTTGCCGTCAGCTCGCGGAATGAGCTGCTGCACGGCGACACCTTCAAGAACAAAAGACAGCTGCGTGCGCACCTGGGCCTGCTGAGCCATGGGAAAGACGTCCACGATGCGGTTAATCGTTTGCAGGGCATCGTTGGTGTGCAGTGTGGCGAAGGCGAGATGGCCCGTTTCAGCCACAGTCAGGGCTGCCTGGATGGTTTCCGTGTCGCGCATCTCGCCGATGAGGATCACGTCCGGATCCTGGCGCAAAACGTGTTTCAGCGCCGCGCCAAAGGATTTCGTGTCCGCGTACACCTCGCGCTGGTTGATGATGGCCATGCGGTGATGGTGCAGGTATTCAATGGGATCTTCCACGGTTATGATGTGGCATTTGCGTTCGTTGTTAATTTTGTTGATGATGGTGGCCAGCGTGGTCGATTTGCCGCAGCCGGTGGGGCCGCATATCAGCACCAGCCCCGAGGGCCGGTTGGCGAATTCCGCGATGACCCGGGGAAGCCCGAGTTCTTCAAAGGAAAGAATACTGAACGGTATGGCACGAAATGCCCCGACAACCGAGCCCCGGTCCCGGTACACGTTGAGGCGGAACCGGCTGAATCCCTCAAGGCCGAAGGACATGTCGCATTCTTTTTCCGTTTCAAATTCCGCGATCTGTTCCTCATTCATTACGCTGTAGACCAGGTCCTGGGTCTCTTCCGCGGTCAGGCGTTTGTAGCCTTCCAGGGGGTCAACACTTCCATTGACGCGAATCATGGGCGGAATACCGGCGCAGATATGCAGGTCGCTGGCGCCTTCCTGGACCGTTTTTATCAGGAGATCCCTAATGTCCAACTTCTTCATAACGATTTCCTTTGACCGAACCTTGGCCGAACCGCGTTAAACAGTACCTGTCCGAGATTTCATGGAGGCGCCCAAAAGGATGCCGGGTTCCGTTCAACATCCTTTGGCAACATGCCCGCTTACATGCCGGCAGGCAATTTAAAAAAATTAAACTGTTTCTTCCTGAACGTGTTCCCGCCCCTCCCGGGGAAACAGGCGGTTGCCTTGCTGTGCCGGCCTGCCGATCAAACACGGGAACCCTTAGTCCGCTATGGTGTGTTCCAGCACCTGGTCAATCGTGGTAATGCCCTTGGCGGCTTTTGCCAGCGAGTTTTGGCGGAGCGTTTTCATGCCGCATTGAATCGCCTGCGTTTTAATTTCATGCCCTGAGGCCCGGCGCAGCACCAGTGGCTGGATCTCCGGCCAGTTCAGCATGACTTCCACCACGGCGACGCGGCCCTTGTATCCCGTTTCCTTGCATTTTGAGCAGCCGCCGCCGCGTACGAAGTTCGTTTTCTCAATATAGTTGAACGGCTTGTACTGTATGCGCTCCAGCACGTCCTGGGGCACCTTGATACTTTGCCGGCACTCGGAGCATACCCGCTTGAGCAAGCGCTGCGCGGCGGCAAGGGCCACGGAGGACTGCACCAGGAAGGGTTCAACACCCATGTCAATCAGTCGGGGGAAAACGCCGGAGGCGTCATTCGTATGGAGGGTGCTTAAGACCAGATGGCCGGTCAGGGCTGCCTTGACTGCCACGTCGGCGGTCTCACTGTCTCGAATCTCGCCCACCATCACGATGTCCGGGTCCTGGCGCAGAATCTGACGCAGGGCCTCGGCAAAAGTGAAACCGATCTTCTGCCTTATCTGGACCTGGTTGACCCCGTACATTTCATACTCGATGGGATCTTCAACGGTAACGATATTGGTGGTGACTTTGTTGAGCCGGTGCAGGGCGCTGTATAGGGTGGTTGTTTTGCCGCTGCCCGTCGGGCCGGTCATCAGAATCATGCCGTGCGGCATTTTAAGGGCTTCCCGAAACGCTTCCATGGGCTGCGGTTCAAATCCCAGGTTGTCCAGGTCAAGGCTGAGCGAGCCCTGGTCCAATACGCGTAGCACCACTTTTTCTCCATACTTGGTGGGCAGAAAAGCAACGCGGAAATCCACGTCACGGTCATTGTAGCGCATGCGGCTGCGGCCGTCCTGGGGAAGACGGTGTTCGTCAATGCGGCATCCGGCAAGTATTTTCAGGCGGGCAACCAGGTTGGGATGCAGGGTCTTGGGCGGTGACATGGCCTCTTCCAGGGCGCCGTCTATGCGGTAACGGATGCGCACCGCTTTTTCAAATGGTTCAATGTGAATGTCGCTGGCGGCCCGCTCCAAGCCTGTATACAGAATCAGCCTCACTAGTCGCCTGATCGGCTCATCATCCGCGCCCGCTTCAAGCTCCGAAAGGTTCTCCACCTCTTCCTTGCCGATTTCAAAGGCGTCCAGGTCGGCCTCACGATTTTCGGTCGTGCTCATAATCGTCTTATACAGGTCCGCCGCCTTGCCGCCGCCATATAGACGATCAATGGCGTCGCGCAGTTCCGATATCATGGCCACTACCGGTTCAATTTCATAGCGCGTGACCATCCGGACATCGTCTATCGCCATAATATTCAGCGGATCGGCCATCGCCAGTGTCAACGTGTTACCCGTAATCGACACGGGAAGCATCAGGTACTGGCGCGCAAGCGTTTCCGGCACTTGGGCAAGCACTTCTTTGGAGATGCTGCAGTTGGCGACACGTATGTGGGGAACGCTCAGGTTTTCAGAGTAGGCGACAACCATTTCCGCTTCGCTGAGGTAGCCCATGCCCACAAGGAGCAAGGGAAGGCTCTGGCCGCTGCTTCGATGCAGTTCCATACATTCTTCCAGCTGGGCCTTGGTTACCAGACCTTCTTCCAGCAACATTTCGGGCAGCCGTTTCTTGTGCATCTTTATGGCCATGTAGTATCCTCCTGACAGCGTTGCCCCTGGCAATCGAGACCAAGGCAACTTATTCAGAATTTGGGTTACATTATATCCTATTTCCCGCGCAAAAAGTTATGCCGCTTCATGTGCATTGAGATGACTGAGGATATTTTGCGCTTCTTCCATAGTTATAGTATCGCCCTGCAATCGCGCGTAAGCGATAATTTTACGCAAAGCTCCTATCATTTTGCGAATATCGTTATCCACACGCAACGCAATCAGGGACAGAATGTCGTCCGTGACTTTTGTTTTCGCACCTTGCGTGATATGGCGAAGTATTTTCATCCGGGTTTCCCATTCCGGCGCTTTCACTTCTACCACAATGCCGCTGGCGAAACGGGAGATCAGGCGCTGTTCGAGCATGCCGAGTTTGTCCGGGGGCTTGTCCCCCGCAATAATAATCTGCCGTCCGGACTGCAGCAGTACGTTGAAGATATGAAAAAATTCCTCCTGGGCATCAACGCGTCCGCCGAGAAATTGAATATCGTCCAGGATCAGGACATCCCAGTGGCAGTAGTTGTCCCGGAAGAGTTCCAGGGAATTGTCTGCGGCCGCGGCGGCGAGCCGCCGCGCGAAATGGCTTGCCGACAGATAGCCGACCCGCGCGGGGGGGTGTTTTTTGTCTTGGGCGGTTCGGGCGAGAATATCATTGCCAATGGCGCTGACAAGGTGTGTTTTCCCCAGGCCGACCGCACCGTACAGGAACAAAGGGTTGTATTCGCCGCCCGGCGCGGCGGCTGCCGCTTTGGCAAGATTTACAACGAACGCATTGGATTCGCCGGAAAAGAAATTCTGAAAAGTCAGGGTATGAAGGGGCCGCTCCGAATCCAGTTCCTCACGAACGCGGCTGTCGGACTCGGCGTAATATTCCGGCGCGGGATCGGCTCCCGGGTTAAACGGGGTGACCGACGCGTGCAGGCGCTCCCGTTGCCGCATCATGTCATTGCGGTTGTTTTCCGCCACCGTGTGCGCCTCAATCAGCTGGGCGGTCTGCCGGACGGATTCCAGCGCGGCCTGGGCGATTTGCGCGAGCTGATCCTGTTTTTCCGATTGGGAAATTTTATCATGCTCAATGGAACTCAGGATGGCCTCGGCGACACGCGCCAGCTCGCCCTGCCCGGCATCCTTGTTTCCGGCGATGGCGGACAGGCTTGACTCCACAATTTTAGCGAGCCGGCTCTCCTGTTGCGCCTGGGCTTTTTCGCTGGAAGCCACAGCGGTCAGAATGCTTTCCCGCATGGCACGTGCCAGTTGTTCAATGTGCCCGTCGTGGGCGGCCCCATTCTGTTCCAGAAAAGACTTTACACCCTGGGACAGCAGTTCCAGCCGGGCATCCAGTCCCGCGGCCAATTCATCCCGCAGGCTTTTCGCCACCCCTTCGAAATCCGGGGGCGGCGGCAGGGCGGCGAGATGTTGCTGGTGGCGTTCCGCCTGGTCTTGAATCTGCCTGGACATGGCTTCCAGCGCATCGCTCAACACGGCGCTGACTCCGTCGCGAATGGCTTCCGCCATTCGCATGGGGTCGGGTGTTCCGCTGGATGCGGATTCTTCCTTCGCTTCAAGGAACTGACGCAGGGTTTCCGTCAGGGCGGCCGCGGATTGCCGCGCGGCATCCGCCACCGCTTCCTTCAAAGTGTTGCCCAGCTCGGCAGCAGGATGCGCGTCTGTCCGCGCGCGGCTCAGTTCCTGGAGGGCCTCGCCCACCTGCCGGGTTTGCCCGGAAACCGCTTCCAGCATCTGCCGCAGAGAGTCGTTCAGGCGGTCGCCGACAATTTCCGCCACTTCCGCAACCGATGGTCCTGTCTCCGCGGGCGTTCCGGCTTGTGTCGACGTCAGGTGTACCACCAGCGCTTCCCGCTCAAGGCGCAATTCGTCCGCGAAAACGTTCACGGTATTCTGCAGGGCCTGTTGTATCGCGGCCGTCACCTGTTCCGGGGAACTTTCAGCGCCGGACGCCTGTTTGGTCCTGGAAGCGGCCAGGGAGCCCAGGGCATCATCAATACTGTGCTGCACCGCCCGTGCCAGTTCCCGGATGCCCGCGGAAAAATCCTCGCTCGAAAGCGGCATGCCGTACAACGCGCGGGGCGGCCTGTCGGCAACTGCCGCCTCCGCTTCAAAATCGGGGGTTTCAAAAACGCCGCTTTCACCGGGCGTCCCCGCGCTTCGCCCGGGAAGGGGAAGGACGTCCAGTTCGGCATTCAACTTCGTGTCCTCGTTAAGCGCGTCGGGAGCCGTGGACGTCTCGGAGCCGGTCGCCTGTCCGGTCAACGCGGCCACGTCCAGATGGGCATACCGATTTTCCAGGCCCTTGGGTTTTTGAGGCACCCTGCCATAGATGCGTTTAAATACCTCCTGAAAATCCTGCCAGCTGCATAGCAGGGGTTTCAGGCGCACATCGGGACAATAGGATTGTGCTTGCTCCAGCGCTTGCGTGTCCAGGGGATCTACCATGGCCATGGTAAGGATGCGCCCCAGTTTGTCAATGGGCAGCAGACAATGTTTCTCGCAAACCTGTTCGGGAATCTGGCTGACCGCCTGTTCGTCGACATTGTAGTCAGACAAGCTTACCGCGCTCGATTCATGCAGCTTCATGAGAAATGCAAGAAGCGCGTCCTGTTCCAGCAGATTGGATTGTACCAGTATCTCGCCCAGCAATCCCCCGTTGCGATTCTGTTGTGCCAGGGCCTGCTTCAAGTCCTCCGGGCGCAGGCGGCCTTCTTCCAGCAAGAGCTCGCCCAATCGTTTTCGGGATTGGGTACGCGTATTTTTTGAACCGAAACCCAACATAACTTTTCCTGACACATCTGTAAACTATTTTTGCAGAACACCAGTTCCAAAACAAAGGCACAACATATTGTAACACGACGTGCCATTTTCGTCAATATAATGTGTTTTCTGAATAAAAATTGAGTTGCTATAGTTTCACATCGATATTCGCGCCATTTATGTTCCCCTTAGAACCGCTGGCAACAGACAGGGTTTTGCCGGAAACGCGCCTACTTATTTACGGTATTTAAAAATGTGATCCGGATGTAAGGCTTAATGCGCGAACCGCGTAACGCCCGCCATCCCTGCTTGTAAACTGAATGTGAACCGATAACGTGGGCCCGGGTTCCTGTGAAAGTACTTTCCGCGTTTGCCGGTCTTCACAACAAGCGAAATGAACTGGCGCGCTCCACAGGCGCCGGGGTGGCTGTGAAGCCTGAGCGCAAACACAGCGGCGACTGCCGCTGAAGGAGAGCAACAATGAACGGGAAGATACTGTTGATAGTAGTGTCGTGTTTGAGTGCCATTGTCTTGCAGGGGTGTCCGCCGGAAGGCGGCTGGCCTTTGCCGCCTTATGATGCCACCGGCTCCTATGAAGGAACCTGGCAGGGTAGAAGCTACGAAGCAGAGGGTGAAGGCGAAGCGGAAGGTGAAAGTGAAGAAGCGCAGGTAGTGGTCGCGTGTCCGTTAACGATCGAACTGACCCAGGACCTGACAAAACCTTATCCAGGCGATCATGGCGTCAGCGGTGTGGTTACCGTGGATTATAGCTGTATCGAGCTTCCGGAATGGGCACAGTCCCAGGAAAACCCGGCGCCCAGCGAAGTGCTTGTAACCGGCCTGCTCGCCGATGACGGGAAACTTACCCTCGCTTCCGGTGCCTGCGGCACGGGACTTTGTGTTCTGCTCACGCTTGCCGGTGACGGCGTTGACGCGGACGAGGACGGCCTGATGGACACGTACTCGGGTGCCTGGTCCTATATCATCCTGTTGGCCGGTGTCCAACCGTTCGGGTTCGGCGGCACCTTCAATGTGGCGGTAGCCGCGCCTGAACCTGTTCTTGCGGAATAACAACACAGCACCCCGGATCCGGGTGGCCTGGGCCGCCCGGTTTGTGAACAAGCCCGGGCCGGGCAACAAAAGGTTGCTTACGGCCCGGGCTTCCCTGTCCGGTGCGTTGCCGCGTATTTTTACCTTCATTCCTTGACCCCTTATTTCGGTCTTTGCTAGTGTAGTGAGTCATGCTAATGACAACTTATGCTGAGTCAATTTCTTATTGCTTTTTGTGGTGAAGGCATCTTGCCTGCTCCGGCGGGCAGGCTGGAAGCCCGCACCACAATCACTTACAACAATGTTGCTTAAGTTGCCTTGGTTATGAGTTACTACGCTAGGGTATACACCGTTGCCGGTTTTACGTTGTTTTTCTTCAGCTAACCGGCGGAAAAGGATGGCGCGCTGTGTACTGTGCCGGGACCGGGAAAGGGTATGCGAATGAACACCAGCAGACGGGAATTTCTAAAGACCGCAGGCGCCTGCGTCGCGGGGGCCTCCTTGTCAGGCTATGCCTCCGCGGGTCCGGAGCGGCCCAATATCCTGCTGATCATGTCCGATGAGCACAATGCGTCCGTGATGGGATGCGCCCCCAACAACATCGCCCACACCCCGGCGTTGGACCACCTCGCGGAAAAGGGAATTGTTTTCGATACTTGCTATTGCAATTCCCCGTTGTGTGTGCCGTCGCGGCTCTCCTTCACCTCGGGCAAATATGTGTCGCGGGTGGGCGCCTGGAACAACGAATGCTGGCTGCCTTCCGACGACTATCCCTCCGTGGCACGGCTCGCCAATGACTCCGGCTACGAATCCTTTTTATGCGGCAAGATGCACTATGACCGTACCCGGCGGTACGGATTTAAGGAAATCGGCGGCAAGATGAACGAGGGCGACAAAACCGGACTGGGTGGCCGCAGAAAGACGGAGGATCTGAAGGCAACCGGCAAGACCAGCGAACGTTTCAAAGATTTTTATACGGCGGAAGACTCCAAGGTACTCAGCCATGACCGCGCGGTTACGGCCGGCGTGGGGGCATTCCTGTCCAAACGGGAGGCGAACGCAAAGCCCTTCTTTTTAATCGCGGGCTACCTGGCCCCTCATTTCCCGCTCATCGTTCCCGAAAGTTTCTGGAAAAAGTACGAGGGCCGGGTGTCGCCGCCGGAGATTCCGGAGGGATACCTGGACCGCCTGCCGCTGAACTATAAGCATCTCCGGAACGGGTTCAACATGGAGGAGGTGCCTGAGGCCGTTGTACGCCGGGGACGGGAACTGTATTATGCCCTGACGGAGTGGGTGGACGCGGAGATCGGTAAAACCCTGGCCGCCCTGGACAACAGCCCCCATGCAGACAATACCATTGTCATTTATACCTCAGATCACGGGGAGAATATGGGCGAGCATGGTTTATGGTGGAAGAACTGTCTCTTCGACAGTGCAGCGCGGGTGCCGCTCATTGTGAGCTGGCCGGCCCGCTGGCCGGGAGGACAACGGCGCACGGAGGCCTGCTCCCTGGTGGATGTGGCCAGCACCATTGCCGCGTTGGCCGGGACACCGGCGCAGGCGGACTGGGACGGCGATTCCATGCTGGGATGGATGGACGGCAAGGAGGGCTGGAAGGATCGTGCCGTCAGCGAATATTATGCCCATAATATCGCTTCCGGCTATGTCATGCTTCGCGCGGGCGACTATAAGTACGTGTATCATTGTCCGCCAGATGAGGGGCGCGGCCCGGAACGTGAACTGTATTGCCTGAAGGAAGATCCGGGCGAACTGCGCAACCTGGCCGCCCTGCCCGAACACCGACAACGAATGGATGCCATGCATGCTTCTTTGCTCAAGGAACTGGGCGAGCATCCCGATGAGACGGAAAAACGCTGCCGTACGGATTATGCAAAGGGGTACGGCAGGAAACGTCGCGGTTAAGTTTTTCCTTGCCTTCAGGGTTTCTGCGGCAGAAAGCGCATCTCGTGTTCTTTGGCCGCCTTGATTTCATCCCAGTTGTACAGGGCGGTGCGGTAGTCGCCCCGGACGAACAGAGCCGCCTGGTCGTCATAATGGCGGTGGCCCACATGCCCGGAGTTGCCTGTGGGCAGGATGGTCAGGGACTGGTCCGGCCGGGCAAAATCAATCAGCCGACGCGTGGAAGGTCCGGCGATGACATCATATTGGTGTGCCGATGCCACCGGCATGTTGTTGACCGTCTCCCTGGCGCCCGGGCAGGGGAACGGCCCTATGTTGAGCAGGCGCCCGAGCCCCGGCAAATAACCGAAGGGATGTGTGAAGGTGATCGTGTGCGTTTTCCCCCATTGCCACGCATCAACATTGTCCCCCAGGTCGCCCGCGATTTTTTCGCAGGCTTGTTTCAACGCGCGTGCCGTGATGCGGGCCGCAGTCTCCCGTTCCGGGGTGGTGACATCATCCCACCAGGGACATTCCGTTTCCACGAGCAGATCCTGAATGACGATCCAGCTGTCGTCGAGGGACGCATACATGGCAAGCTGACGCGAAGTCATCTCGTCTCCGAAAATCACCTGCAGCAGGCTGTCCATCCAATAATTGAACACGGTGGCCCCGACGCTTGAAATTTCATTCCGAAAATCCCAGTCCTCGACGTGTTCCAGCGCTTGCCGCTCCAGGGGACCCAGTAATGCTTCGTCCGCCCGGGCCAGCCGCGCCAGTACGGGCGCTGTGGCGCGCGGGGAATATCCCAAAACATCATTCTGCACCGCCCGCAGACCTTCGATGGTCCAGTCGTTGCGCGGCTCGAGCAGTTCCTCTATTCGGCCCGCCCGGTCGCTGGGCTTGAAATAGCCCTGCAGAAATGGAACCTGTAGCGGCGGCGTGCCCAGGGGCTTTACCGTACACAGGTTGTTGGCCGTCACAATCATGCCTCCGGGCGGGTTCTTGAGATGCGGTGAAGATTCAAAGGGCAGGTATTGGGTGAATTCATCGCGTCCGGTCCAGCCTTCGAGCAACGCCTTATGATCCACATGCGCCGGACGCACGGGCAGCAGGCCCGCCGCCCACCACGCGATGTTGCCGGCGGCGTCGGCGTAGCTGATGTTAAGGCCTGGTGAAGTGATCTTCCGCACCGCGGCCTCGAAACGATCGTAGTCACGGGCGTGGCTCATGTCATAAAAGGCGTCCACATCGGTGTATTGGACATGCTGCCACACCCAGCACATGGATATGGGCGGTCCTTCATACTCCAACAGAAAACCGAGCAGGTCGTTCGCGATCGGTCCGTGCGGCGTGATCCGTACGTCACAGACCACATCCCGGCCGAATCGCACCCGGATGACCTCGCGGATGATTTCGCATTCCACCCATTTCCCCTGGTACATGACCTGGTTGGGATTGTCCGGGTTCACCTTCTCAAGGTACATGTCAACATCGTCATTGGAAAACATGGTGAGGCCCCAGCCGCGGTCCTCGTTGTGGCCCAGCAGCGCCATGGGAATCGGGGGCAGATGGTAGCCGTAATTCTCCACGTCGCCGTATTTCAGGTGCGCCTCATACCAGATGCACGGATTGGTAAAGCCGATGTGCGGATCATTCCCCAGAATGGGTTTGCCGCTCGCGGTCTTGTCTCCGGAAAGGACCCATGAATTACTACCCAGGTGCGTTCCCGCGAAGCGCGCGTATTCCGCGATAGCGTCGAGCCAGCGGGCCGCGCTTTCTAAGCCTCCTGCGGCTTGCGGCGTTTCGCCTTCCAGCGTCGCCGATTCCCGCTGGAACGCGGCCGCTTCTTCAAGGCTTTCCATGATGGTCACGGGCGTTTTCTCAATACCCCTGAAAATCATGTCCACGTCCGCCTCGGGAAGCCGTTCTTTCAGCACGCTTTTGAGCGGGTCGCAGCGCAGCCCGTCCGCGAAGGTAATGGGCAGAATGGCGGCCACCGACACAAAGTCGGCCACGGTGAAGGGGCGGCAGGAGATCATGAGGGCCGCGAATTCCCAGGGAAGCGTGTTGTTTTCCACATAGTCGTTTACCCCGGCAATGAATGCGTCCATGGCGGCATTCATTTCGGGTGTGGAGCGTTCGCGGGATTGCGCCACGAATTCATCCGCCTTCGCGCGCAGGCGGAAGGCGCGCATGATGCGGTCAATTTTGACGACGGGCGGCCCCAGCAGCTCCGCCAGCTCGCCGCACGCAAGGCGGCGCATCACCTCCATCTGGAAGAGGCGGTCCTGGGCCATGCAGTAGCCCAACGCGAAATAGGCGTCCGGCTCGGATTCGGCCTGGATATGGGGCACGCCCCAGGTGTCGCGCACCACGCGCACTTCGCTGTTGATCTTTGCGGAACGTACGGCCGTGTCATGGTCGGGCAGGCCGCTGTGGGAGCGCCATACAACCCGCCCAAGGAACAGGGACACGATGACAAGCAAGGCCAGGAACGCCCGGTTGAAGAGTTTCCAGGACACACGCAATACGGTTCTGCTTTTACTCATGAATTCCTCCCCGCGCCTGTACGGACGCGCATTGACTCCGCCCGCATTTTACATCAAAGCCCGGTGAAACAACACCCTTTCCCCGCCCTTGTATCCACAAACATCAAACTGTGGCCGGGGAAAGCAGGTGGGGGAATCGGGGGACATGTTTGAATGGCGCTACTTTTAGCCCGCAAAGAAGGGACACCGAAAGAGCCAATAACAATAAAGGGCCTCGATCCTTTGTTAGTCATGGCTATTTCGTCATCAGTCCCTTTTTGTTCCGTCTTTATGTTTGTTTACGAGTGCCATAGGCATTTCCGCAAACTTTTCGCTGCCATGAACAGGAACAGGGGTGAGAACCTTTGGTGTATCGTGTGCGTAGGTGGCCCCAGCGCCCCCGTAATGGTGGTATTTTGACAATAGACGCTTTTGTAAAACCCCGCGCCGCTGTGGTACATTTATACCGCATTTTGATGCGATTCATGGATCAAAAACGCCTGACACCCTATACGCGGCCGGAGATGGGTTATTTTTCTTTTTTTGAAACGCCGGCCGTCTTTTTCCCGCAGGCAATAAGGATAAAAAATGACGCAAGAGAAAAAACCATTGACATACAGTGACGCCGGCGTTGATATTGACGCCGCGACCACAGCGTTGTCCGGGATCAAGGACCTGGTGCGGCGCACCTATACGGAACACGTTTTGCGCGACATCGGCACTTTCGGCGCCATGTTCCAGCTGGACCTGCAGAATTACAGCGAGCCCGTGCTGGTTTCCAGCGTGGACGGGGTGGGCACGAAGCTCAAACTCGCCTTCATGACGGGCAAGCATGACACGGTGGGCGTGGACCTGGTTTCCCATTGCGTGAACGATATTCTTGTTCAGGGCGCGCGGCCCCTGTTTTTCCTGGATTACTTCGCGGTGGGCAAGCTCAAGCCGGAGGTGGTGATCGAGGTGGTCCGCGGCCTTTCCGCCGGATGCCGGTACGCGGGCTGCGCCCTCATCGGCGGAGAGACGGCTGAGATGCCCGACATGTACCGCGAGGATGAATACGACCTTGCCGGGACCATTGTGGGTATTGTGGACCGCTCCAAAATCATAGACGGCAGCGCCATTCGGGAAGGCGACATCATTGTCGGCCTGCCGAGCACCGGGCTGCATACCAACGGCTACAGCCTGGCCCGGAAAATCTGCTTTGAGGTGGCCGGGCTCAATCCCTATGACGCCATGCCGGGCGTCGGCCGGACCGTGGCCGAAGCCCTTATGGAACCCCACGTCAGCTATGCGAAGCTGATGCAGCTGGTGATGCGCGTGGTTGAAGTGCGCGGCATGGCGCACATCACAGGCGGCGGCATTACGGACAACCTGCCACGCATACTCCCCGAGGGACTTACCGCCGAAATCGATTTGAACGCGTGGGCGGCGCCCCCCCTGTTCCGTTTCCTCCAGGAAACAGGGAATGTAGAGGATAAGGAGATGTTGCGGACCTTTAACATGGGTCAGGGCTTCCTGTTCGTCATCCCCGAGGACCAGACCGGGCGCGTCCAGGAAACGATCGGCCTTGCCGGCCAGCAGTGCGCTTTCGTGGGAAAAATCGTGCCCGGCGACGGCAAAGTCCATTACACAGGAAAACTGAATTATGCCGACACATCGAATTGAAGTGGCCATGAAACGGGATCTGCCGGATCCCGCGGGCGAGGCGTTGTGCGCGCGGGTGCAGGAAGATCTGGAAATCCGCGTTGAAAGCGCGCGCGTGATCGATGTCTACACCCTGAACGCGGCGCTCAGCGAGGAGGAACTGGAGCGGGTCCGGGCGGAATTGTTCACCGACCCGATTATCCAGGATTCCGCCGTGGACCGTTCGCTGGCCTTTGATTATGACTGCCTGGTTGAAGTGGGCTTCCTGCCCGGCGTGACGGACAATGTGGGCCGCAGCGCGCTCGAGGGCGTACAGGACACGCTCGGCCGGAACCTCGCCCCGGGCGAGGGGGTATACAAGAGCACGGCCTATGCCCTGTCCGGGGTGGACCGTGAAACGGCATCGCGCGTCGCTTCAGGCCTGCTGGCCAACGAACTCATCGAGCAGTTCGTTGTCAAGACCGAAGCGGAAATGAAAACACTGGACGGCACGCCGCTTTTGGCCCTGCCCGTCGTGACCCAGCAGAGTGATGCCACGGTTGGTGAAATTGCCCTGGATCTTTCCGATGCCGAACTGGTTGCACTGAGTCGCGACCGGATGCTGGCGCTTGACTTGGAGGAAATGCGGGTTATTCGTGACTATTACGCCCGGCCGGAGATGCGGGCATCCCGCGAAAAGGCCGGCCTGCCCGCAGCGCCGACGGACATCGAACTTGAGATTCTCGCCCAGACCTGGTCGGAACACTGCAAGCACAAGATTTTCAATGCGCTTATTGCTTATGAAGATGAAACGGGCCACCGTCAAATCGACAGCCTGTTCAAGACCTATATCAAAGGGGTTACCGATGAAGTGGCCAAGCGGGTGCCCTGGCTGGTCAGCGTTTTCGAAGACAATGCCGGCATCATCCAGTTCGACGGCGCCCATGTGTTCGCGCTAAAAGCGGAAACACACAATAGTCCTTCCGCCCTCGACCCGTACGGCGGGGCCATGACCGGCATCGTCGGGGTGAACCGCGATGTGCTGGGCGCGGGCCTCGGTTTTCAGTGTATCTTCAACACCGATGTGTTCTGCGTGGGCTCGCCTTTTTACACGGGAGAGATTCCACCACGCCTGCAGCACCCGAAACGGGTGCTGCGCGGCGTTCACAGCGGCGTGCGCGACGGCGGCAACCAGAGCGGCATTCCCGACCTGAACGGCGCCATCGTGTTTCACGAGCGTTTCCTCGGTAAACCGCTTGTTTTCTGCGGCACCGGCGGCATCAGCCCGGCGGTGGTGGGCGGCAAGCCCGTTTCCGAGAAGGCGGCCCGGCCCGGCGATGTGATCGTCATGACGGGCGGCCGCATCGGCAAGGACGGCATCCACGGCGCCACATTTTCTTCAGAGGCGCTTCATGAAGGCTCGCCCGCCACGGCGGTGCAGATCGGCGATCCCATCACACAAAAGAAAATGGCCGACTTTCTGCTTGAAGCGCGTGATCTCGGCCTGTACACCTGCATTACCGACGACGGCGCGGGCGGCCTCTCTTCCAGTATCGGCGAGATGGCCCGCAAACCCGGAGGCGCCGCCGTCCATCTCGACAAGGCGCCCCTCAAGTATGCCGGGCTGGCCCCGTGGGAGATTTTCCTTTCCGAGGCGCAAGAGCGCATGACCCTCGCCGTGCCGCCGGACTGCCTGGACGGGTTTATGGACCTGGCCCGCCGCCGCGAGGTGGAGGCTACCGCCCTCGGTGAGTTCACGAACACAGGTAGGCTGGAGTGTTATTTCGAAGGCAGCCTGATCGCCGCGCTCGACATGGATTTCCTGCATGACGGGCTTCCCCGTATGCACCTGGAAGCGCGCCTTGAATCCGTGCAGGCCGCACCGGAGCTGTTGCTGCCCGGGGATGCAAATGATCTGACCAGCGACCTGCTGGCCGTGCTGGGCTCCCTGAACGTATGCAGCAAGGAAAGCTTCGTGCGCATGTATGACCACGAAGTGCTTGGCCAGAGTGTGCTCAAGCAGTTCCAGGGCATCCGCCATGAGGGACCGGGCGATGCGGGCGTGATCAAGCCGGTGTCCGGCAGCGAACGGGGCCTCGCGGTTTCCTGCGGCATCTGCCCGAAATACAGCGACTTGGACGCCTATGCCATGGCCGCCTGCGCGGTGGACGAAGCGGTCCGCAACCTGGTGGCCGTGGGCGCCGGCCTCGGCAACATCGCGGGACTGGATAATTTCTGCTGGCCCGACCCCGTGCAGAGCGCATCGACGCCGGACGGCAGGCACAAACTCGCCCAGCTGGTCCGTTCCTGCGAAGCGCTGTATGACGTGTGCCTCGCCTATGACATCCCCCTGATCAGCGGCAAGGACAGCATGAAGAACGATTACCGCATTGGCGACACGAAGATCAGCATTCCGCCGACCCTCCTGTTTACGGCGGTGGCCATGCTCGAGGACGTGCGCAAGGTGGTCAGCATGGACGTCAAGGGCGCGGGCCACGCCGTCTATGTGCTCGGTGAAACAGGGGACGAAATGGGCGGAAGCGAATACCTCGCCCTGCGCGGCCAGTCCGGCGCGAACGCGCCGCAGGTGAGCCCCCTTTCCGCGCGCGCCCTGTATGAACGCCTGCACCGGGCCGTTAACGCGGGGCTGGTGGCCTCCTGCCATGACGTTTCAGACGGCGGGTTGGGGGTTGCGCTGGCGGAGAGCGCCTTTGCCGGAGGATACGGCATGACCGTCACTCTGTCGCCCCTGGGCGTGGAAAACGGGGTTATCGCGGTGTTCAGCGAATCTCAAAGCCGTTTTGTGGTGACCGTGCGCCCGGAGCATACGGCGGCGTTTGAAGCCACCTTGGACGGCAGCCCGTGGTACCGCGTTGGTGAAACCAGCCTGGAACCGGTGCTGCGCGTGATCTGCGGCGACGGAAAAATGCTTAACGCGGAACTCTCCGTCCTTCGCGACGCATGGAAAAATACGCTTGATTGGTGACAAGGCGATAAGGATGCTTTTACAATGACTGTTAAAGCCGTGGTACTGACCGGGTTCGGCATCAATTGTGACAATGAAACCCACCGGGCCTTCTGCCGGGCGGGCGCGGATGCCTCCCGCGTGCATCTCAATGATTTGATTGAACATCTTGAACTGCTGGACCAGGCGCATATCCTGGCCATTCCCGGCGGCTTCTCTTTCGGCGATCATATCGCGTCGGGCAAGGTGCTGGCCAACCGCCTGCGCCATAAACTGGGCGGGCCGCTGGAGCGTTTCGTGGCCGGGGGTAAGCTGGTCATCGGCATCTGTAACGGATTTCAGGTCATGGTGAAAATGGGCCTGCTTCCGCTGTTTGACGGCGCGTTTACGCAGGAAGTGACCCTCGCCTGGAACAACACCTGCCGCTTTGAGAACCGCTGGGTGCACTTGGGAACAGCGCCGGACACGGCCTGTGTCTGGCTCAAAGATATTGAACAGCTGCCGCTGCCCGTGCGCCATGGTGAAGGGAAGTTCATTGCCCGGGACGGCGCCGTCCTGCAGCGGCTGCTCGACAATCACCAGGTCGCGCTGCGATATATCCGGCCCGACGGGACAGCGGCCGCGGGCGAGTTTCCCTACAATCCCAACGGCGCCGCGGATGACATCGCCGGTATTTGCGATCCGAGCGGGCGTATTTTCGGGTTGATGCCCCATCCCGAAGGCTTCCAGGACCGGGAAAACCATCCGGAATGGACCCGGCTGCCTCTGCAGGCTGAAGGGGCCGGACTGCAAGTGTTCAGGAATGCCGTGGAATTTGCCCGGAAAGAACTGTGATGACAAGGGCATGAATCGCGGCGGCGGTTTCTGCGCGCGGTTCATGATGCAGGCGTGCCATGTCCCATCCACATCGTTTCTTCGCGCCCTATGACGAAATCACTGTCGCCAGGGTTCCGCTCCCCCCGGAGGAGGCCCACCATGCCCTGCGCGTGGCGCGGCTCAAACAGGGTGACCGGGTTTCTGTGATCAATGGCAGGGGGGATGAGATATCGGGGACGCTAATGGCCCCGGGCAGACGCGACGCGTTTGTGGAAGTGCTGGAACGCAGGCACTGTTCGCCGCCCCGTGTCGCCGTGACGCTGGCGCCGGGGGGGCTGCACCAGGACAAGCTGCAACAGGAAATCATTCGGCGCGCCGTTGAAACAGGCGTTTCCCGCGTGTGTTTCTGGCAGGCGGATCATTCACAAAAGAGCATCGCATTCCAGGAGCGCTGGCTCAGAACCGCCGTGGAAAGCTGCAAGCAATGCGGGCGCTTTTACCTTCCCGTAATTGACACGGCGCCCTCACTGGAGGCCTTTCTGGAGCAATATTCCGGCCCGGGTATCATCGGTCTTCCCGAGGCCGATCCCACCGCTCCCGTAACCGTCGAACTAACGGACCGGCTGGCGGTGCTGGTCGGCCCCGAGGGGGATTTCTCGACGCGGGAGAAAGCGATAGCCGCAGACTTCGGCATGGCGCCCGTCAGCCTGGGCGGCTATGTTTACCGCAGTGAAACAGCGGCGGCGTTCCTGATGACCCTTGTCGCCGATCGGCTGGGCGAACTGGGGCCGGCATTGACGGTCACGTCCAAGGTGTGTTCCGGGGAGGGCATGGAATGAAGATTCTTTTTTTGTGCCAATATTTCCCGCCGGAACCGGGCGCGCCTGCGGCACGCACCCACGAACACGCCAAAGAATGGGTCCGTTCCGGCCATGAAGTGACCGTGGTCTGCGGCGTTCCCAACCATCCCGACGGCGAAGTGCCGCTACATTACCGGCACCACTTTTTGTATGAAGAGTCCCTGGACGGCATCCGGGTGTTGCGCTGCTGGTTTCTGACTGCCCCAAACGCCGGCCGGGTGCGGCGCAGTGTCGCCTTTGTCAGCTTCATGGTGGCCGCCTTGTTCTGGGGGGCGGTGAAAGGCGGCAAGGCGGACGTGGTGCTGGCTACGTCTCCCCAACTTCTCTGTGGTTTGGCCGGGTATGTGTTGTCCGTACTTAAACGAAGCCCTTTTGTTTTCGAAGTGCGCGACTTGTGGCCGCAGCAGATTATTGATCTGGGCGTCCTGCGCGACGCGCGCCTGATCTGGCTGCTGCGCCGCCTGGAAGAATTCCTGTATCGCAAGGCGGCGGCCATTGTCACAGTGGCGGAAGCGGCGCGCCGTGAACTTGTCGGCCGGGGCGTCCGGCATGAAAAGATTCACACCATTACCAACGCCATCGCGCTCGATGTGTTTACCCCCCGGGAACGCATGGGCGCCATGCGCTTCCGTTATGGCTGGGGCGACAGGACGCTGGTGATGTATATCGGCACCCACGGCCTTTCGCAGGGCCTGGAAACCGTGCTGGAGGCGGCCCGCCACATTCAGGACCACAGTGACATTCACTTCGTATTTGTGGGTGCCGGGGCGGAACGGGAAAGCCTGATGGAAAAAGCGGAACAAGCGAACCTGACACATATTGAATTCATCCCAAGCCAGCCGCGACAGGATATGCCGGAGTTTTATGCCGCCGCCGATATTTGCCTGGTTCCCCTGAAGCGGCGCGACATATTCCTGACCAATATCCCGAGCAAGATGTTCGAGATCATGGCCTGCGCAAGGCCGATTATTCTGGGCGTGGAAGGACAGGCCTTGGAGGTGCTGGAGCAGGCGGGCGCCGGTGTCGCCGTGCCCCCTGAAGACGCGGGAGCCCTGGCCGAGGCCATTCTTCAACTCGCCGGGGACGCGCAGGCGCGGCAACAGTACGGGGAAAACGGGCGTGCCTACGTGGAAGTGCACTGCAACCGTGCCCGGAAAGCGCAGGAACTTCTTGAAGTACTTATGGGATTACGGAAGTAATTCGCGGTGGCGGGCATTTTTGAATTTCAACCTCCCATTGACTAGTATGTATCCATGACCGACCCGTTACCCACAACGGCGCGGAGTGTGGCCCGCGCTTCCCGGATGCATCCGCTTGCCAAAGTCGCCTTTCTTTGGACGATGCTGGCCGTCCTGTTCGCGGCCTTTAACCTGGTGTATTGGCCCAGATACCAGCGGCAGACCCTCAAACAGCCCGAGTCTTTTATGGCCTATGCCGATACGCTGCCGGAGGAAGAGGCGCGCCGGGTATTGCAGCAGGGCATCAGCCGATTCAATCCCCCGTGGGAAGAACCCTACGCAAGACTGGCCGCGTTGGAGACGCGTACCGGAAATGCGGCAGCGGCGAAATATTATAGAGGCCGCGCTGATTTTTATCGGGCTTTGCATGGAAAGACAACGGCTATTGATATGCTGTCGGCCCTGGCGCTGGCCTTTTCGGAACCTTACGCGAATATCGGCCCGTCAGCCGCTCGGGCGGTGGGCGCGGCGGCCACCTCCTTTTGTGAGGCCATGGGCATGCGGGGGCTGGGGGATCACTGTACGCTGCCGCAGCAAATCGCATTGTTCGACCTGGGTGGCGGGATGATTTCGCCCGACGGCCGCATCGGCGGCGCCGAGGTAAAAGCGCCCCTCCCCTTGCTGGCCTACAGCGGAGGCGGCAGGGATAAACGGCGCGGTGCGCATCTCTTTGTCGGGGACACGGATTACGCTTCAGAGCTACGGGGCATGCATATTGTCCTGCTGGACGGCGATAGGGGCGCCGTGATTCAGGCTGAACGCTTCGACCTCTGGGACAGCACAGAGGAAGCGTCGCGCATGGCGCTCTTTCTGGACAAGGCTCCACAAGGATGCATCGGCCTTTTCGCGGTGTGTGATGAAGGTTCGGCATTTATGACCAATGCGATAGAAGCGGGATTTCTCCACTTCGGCATCGAACAAAGCACCTTCGTGGGCGGGGAGCCCCGGATCCTCGGGCTGCGCTACAGTTTCGCCGCCATAGGCGTGAAGGGCGCTCCCCCGGGAAGCGCGTTGCAGGCCTGGTCACCCGACCGCTTCCAGAAACGACGCGGCCATCCGGTGGTATGCGCCGCATTTCCGGCGGGAGTCGGGCCATGAAAGCGCTGATGTTATATGCCGCCGTCGGCGGCGGCGCGTTCATGGTCGTTGCGGCGCTGGTGCCCCTGTTCCGTTGGCTGGCCCTGCGCCTTGACGTCGTGGACAAACCCGCGAGCGTGCGGAAGGTACATTCCCGTGAGGTGCCCTATCTGGGCGGCCTGCCATTTTTTATCGCCTTCCTCTGCCTGATTTTGGGCCTGGAGTTTTTCGCTCCCCGCTACGCACAACCCGAGTTTTATCCCATGGCCGTATTCGGATTCCTGGTGATGCTGCTGGGGGTGTTTGACGATATCTGCGATCTGTCCAGCAAGATCAAGCTACCGCTGGAACTGCTGCTCTGCGGCGCACTGTACTTTTTTGGCTTCGGAAGCACCATCATCATGCGCCCCTTTGGCGGGGCCTTGTACATCGGCGGTTTCGCCATCGTTATTACCGCCTTGTGGATTGCGGGGGTAATGAATGCGGTGAATTTCTCGGACGGCCTTGACGGGCTCGCCGCGGGGCTGGTATGCATTTGCTCCCTGTCCATATTCGCCGTCGCCTTTCAGGGGAATCGCGTTTCCTCCTGCATCCTTATGGCTTTCCTCACCGGCGCCACCTTGGCCTTTCTATGTTACAACTTCCACCCCGCCTCCGTGTTCATGGGCGACGCGGGCGCCCTGTTCCTTGGCTTTATCCTCGGCTCCTCCACACTGATAGAACAGCAGAAGGGCGTGGCCGTTATCGCGCTGACCATTCCCATGATGGTGATGGCGGTGCCCCTGGCGGACACAGCGCTCAGTTTTCTCCGACGCCTGCGGCGCGCGTCCGAAGGTGGTTTCTTCGAAGCGGACCGCAATCACCTGCATCACCGGTTGCTCGCGCTGGGATTGAGCCAGCGGCAGGCGGTCCTGTCCTTGTATTATATTTCCGCGTGTATGGGGCTGCTGGCCTTTATCCTTTCGGGCGTATCCAGCATCTACCGCTTTTTCATCCTGGCACTCGCGGCGGGAATCATCCTCTTCGGCGTCCTGGTGCTTCAGTACCTGGAATCCGTTGCGCGGCGCGGACGGGAGTGAAGGTAAGCGCTCTTTTCACAAAATCCCCGGCCTGGGAAAAGTAACAGCGGGGATCGCGCCATGACACGCCCCGCCGGACTCAAGTTTCAAACAGGCCTACTTCCGGCACATATGCATCACCGCGAGGCCGGCCACCGCCATGCCTACCAGGAACAGGTCGCCTAGTGTGCGTTCTTGTTCTCCGCAGCAACCGCATCCTTCACAGGAAACGGGACAGGGCGGCGTGTTCCCGCAATCTTTGACAACGACTTCGCCAGCGCCGTCCGCATAAGCGGGCAGCATGACGGCCGTGACCGCCAGCACAAGCATTACCGCGAACAAGCATTTCCAGGTTTTCATAAGGCAATCTCCTTTCTTTCCGGTATCATCGGAGTGACGGAATACCGGGACCGATTTGCCACACCTTACTACATTTCGCTATCAGGACGGCTTGCGCGGAATCTGGCGCATAAATAACAGACAATCTCATCAGTGATAGTACCGTTAAGTGCGCGTTTCTGTTACAAAATCGGAGGAAATCCTGAAGTTGCGGAACCGGGCATAGCCGCTCCTTCCGGGGACTTCGTCGACAAGATGACCGTATTGACAAGCCGACTCCTTATTCGTCAGTTTGGTCAATAAGGTTAATCCGGGCAGGTATTTTCCGACGCGTGCCGCAGGATGGCCGTACGGAAGATGTTTTTTAAGCGCTCAAGCATGTACAATTAGAGAGTGTATTTGGAAGCGAACTCTAAGACTGTTTGTTGACCGGCTGCGGTAACAACCCATAAGGAATAGCACCAATGAAAACAACCCTCTTTACAGGTTTCCTGGCGCTTGGTTTCGGCATGATTGCGGCGAGCGCGTCGGGAGGAGCGCCGGTAGGCGTCATTACGGACGGTTCTTCGGACTTCTGGAAGGGCATGCAGGAAGCAGCCCTGGCCCAAGCGGCGGAACTGGGTCTTGACCTTGATTTCCAGACGCCTGCGCCGGCCACCGTGGAGCAGCAGCAGATGCTTGCAAACCAGATGGCGGCAAAAGGGATGAAGGCGCTGGCGATATGCCCTTTAAAGCCCGCGGAACAGGCTGCATTCTTGAAAGAATTATCGGGTAAGACGGTGTTGCTGACCCTGCTTGTTGACGCGCCTGATTCCGGCAGGCGCGCGTTTCTTGGCCGGGACGAAAAACAGGTCGGCCGGCTACTGGGTGAAATCATGAAGCAATCCGTTCCCGAGGGTTGCAAAGTAATGCCCTTCTGCAAGGATCCGGCCGAAGCGGAAACGAAACAGCGCCTGGCCGGATTGAATGAAACGGCGGGAGAATTGTTTTTTATGGAGGCGCCTAAATCAGACCAGGGCGACAAGATGCTGTCCATAGCGCATATCGAGGACACGCTGACGAAACGCCCGGAGATCGCCGCGCTCATTGGGTTGGAGCAGTATCATGCCGGTTTGATGATGCGTTCCGTTGTGGAAAAAGGCCGGGCGCGCATGGTGCGCGTCATTGGCACGGGCGTGGGCGCGGGATTGCTCAAGGGCCTTCAGGAAGGCATTGTGCACGGTCTGGTCGTTGATGACGCGCAGGGCGCCGCGAAAGTTGTCGTGGGCGCTTTGAAAGCGCTGGCGGAGGGGGATGCCGCCTACGCAATACCGGAAGACGGCCATATCGTAACGCCTTCTATTATGCTTAACACGGAAAAGACACTTAGCACACAGGAAACAATGGATGCACTCAAAGTACAGGTACCATGGATATCTGAAGCAACTGTCGGGAAGCCCTGACCCGGAACAGCTCAAACATATCAACCAGGTTGTTTTTTCCGCTGACAGCATCGAACATTGGAAATGTACGGATGACCCGACGGAAAAAGAATGGTTGAATGTGCCGGTCCGGGTCAACCGGATTGAAGAGGGCGTCGCGTTGCGGGGCCATTTCGAAGACATCCGCCGCATCGACAATCTTGATCACAAGCAACCCCGGTTTTGGGCCCCTCTTTCGATTGCATCGGAAGAAGACCCCCGGTTTCCGCTGGACTGCCTCCAGCATCCTTTGGTGGAGATCACTTACCGATGCGCCACGTCACATGCCGGACCCGCCTGCCAGTGGAGCTATCCGGGCGGTGCGCACCTGGTTCACCTGGAACCTTCACGAGATTGGGTCACGGCGTGCGTACCAATGCAGCACAGAGGTTTCCCCAAGTCCATCTCGCGCTTTACCCTGCGCCTCTACGGATCCTGGCGCAGCACCGAAATTCTGGAAATCGCCGAAGTGCGGTTCCGTGCGCTTTTGCCCGAAGAGGCCGACGCGCTTACCTCGCTTTATGCGGAACTGGAGAACACCTCCGCTCCGCCGCGGTATCCGCTGCTGGAAGAGTTTCTTCCCTTCGGGGTGTACATGAATGGCGCCGTGGTGGAGCAGCTTGCCGACTTGATGGATATTTCCTATTTTGATTACCTGCGGCTCGCTTTTGAAGATATTGTCCGGCATCACCACAATTGTGTCGTCATGGAGGGAATGCAGGCATTGGACCTGGAAGACCGCAACGTGCTGGTGGAGCTTGCCGAGAATTTTGGATTACGCCTGGTGCCCACCTTTGAATGGCCGATGGAGGAGTTTGACAAAACGGGGGATGAACTGGTCGACTCTTACATCAAGCCACATGCCGATTCCAACGGCATACTGGCCTGGAATGTGCTGGATGCGCCGTCCGAGCAGCATCTTCAACATTTTATCAAGGCGCGCGATAAAATCGCAGCGGTGGATCACAACCATCCCATGGCGGTTCACATGCACCAGGCGGATACCTTTCCCCTTTTCTCCCCCTTCTTTGCCACATCGGGCTTTTCCCATTTTCACTCCGGGGAGCCTTGGTCCATCAGGCAGGCACTACGCACCCATTTACCCTTGTCGGGCGGAAGTCAGTTCTGGCTGACCGCGCCCACCTTTGTGTATGCTTCCGATGCGCCGGAATGGTGTTCCAGCCCGCAGTTGCGGATGATGCTGAATACAACACTGGCGAACGGGGGCCGCGGTTGGCTGTCCTACACCTATCACAACACGCCCGTCTGGGTGGACGGCCATTATGAGCGGTCGCTGACCGGGCCGTTCTTGACGTTCAGCGATTTGTGGGCCGAACTGGGCAACCGCATAGAGCGGCTGGCGGGCTTGTCACCCCTGTTTCTAAGCGCCGTCCCGGTCGATCCACCGTCGCACCTGCCACTCACGGTAACTTTCAAAATAAATCCCAAAACACAGCTGCGCGACAGCGTGGATGCCATTTCGGTATCCTGGCTGGAGGGACCGGAGTATTTCCTTTTTTATGTGATCAACAACGACACGGACCAGGTGACCTCGGTGAACCTGTCCTTGCCCGCGTCCTTACCGGATGGCCAGGAAGTTTATGAAATCACCGCACTGGTCCGCAACCGGGCCTGGGAAGCTTCTCCTCATGACCTCCACTTTGAGATGTTTCCGGGGCAGGGCCGGCTGTTTCTGGTCGCCCAACCCCCCGTATGCAACCACTGGCGCGAAGTCATCGGTCACAGAATACTGCAGTCGGACCGGCGCCAGGCGCAGGTGGACCTGGAACTGGCGCGCCACTACCGACTGGACCTGGGCGACATCGAGGCGGCCCTGAATAACGCTGAAAAACATGCGTCCATCGCGGAATTAAACCGCGTCAGGAATGCGCGGGAGCAGTTGTTCAATCTCATTTATACCACACCGGAAATTTGTGAGCCCCACGCGCTGCTCGTGAAGGCCAGTTCCATCGTATGCGGATGTGACGAGGCGCTCGCTTCCTTGTACGGACGGGGAAAGACGGAACAAGCCCGGGAACTGGGCGTGAAAGTACTGCCCCTGGCGCGGGCGCTGACGGTGCTGCGCTTACAGTTTCGCCGAGGCCAGGGCCGGCGTATTTCCACCGAGATTGCCACCCTGGTGCAGTCCGGCACGGATCTTTTATCGGAAATCTGGAGCCGCAGGTAAGGGCTGTTTTTTCCCGGCGCGCAAAGAGGCTTGCTGTCCGAACAGTCAGGTCCTGAGACCATGCCAAAAGAGAAAGAAGTACGAACGACATCCAAACACGCACAGCTGCTTGATGCGGCCTGCGGACTTTTTCTAACACACGGTTTTTATGCCGTAAACATGGATGCGATCGCCCAGGCGTCAGGCCTTTCCAAGAGGACCATTTACCGCCTGCATAAGAGCCGGGAAGCGTTGACCGCCGCCGTTATCAGGCATGATTTTGACAGTTGGCGGGAATGGTTTTTTGACGCCGTGCGCGCACAGCCCGGCGTAACAGGCGCCGGCCTGAAAGGGTTTTACGCGGTCTTGCGTCTTTGGGTGGAAACACCCGATTTCACGGGCTGCCTCTTCGCGCGCGTGACCCTCGCCGGAGATACGATGCCGGAAGAGACGCGCCAGGCGGCACAGGCCTGCGCCGACACGCTGCATCAATATTTTTCAAGCCAGGCGCGTAAACTCGGCATGAACGACCGGGAAACATTCGCCCGCGCACAGATGTTGCACCTGTTGGTCCTGCTCGGCCGTCCCGGTTCAGCGTCCGACAGTCGTCAACACCTGATTGGAGACATGCTGCGTATTTTTGAAAAGTGGTGCAAATGATTCACAAGTATTACCTGTTTCATCCCGTGATGTTTTTGGCGCGACATCATTTGCGGCATGTGATTCTGCATGTCACCGACAGGTGCAACCTGCGCTGCAGGACCTGTTTCGTCAGGAAACAGACTCATGACATGGCCCTGGCGGACGCGAAAGCGATTGCTTCCAAATTGGGAAAGGTGCGCTGGCTGGATATTGGCGGCGGAGAACCCTTTCTGCACCCCGAACTGACCGCGATCTGCGGCCTGTTTCCCGGCAGCGAGATTACCATCCCCACAAATGGACAGATGCCGGAACACATCCACAGGACCGTGCTGGAACTGGCGTCGGCTTTCAAAAACCGGTTGACCCTGGCTGTTTCGCTGGACGGCTTTGAGGCGACCAATGACAGCCTGCGCGGTGAGGGCTCCTACGGGAAGGCACTGCGCACACTGGAACTACTGCGCGCCGTTCCCTGCATCACCGTAAAGGTCAATACCGTGGTTTGCGCAGCGAATTTTTCGGAACTGACTTCGTTTATGCGGTTTGTGCGCGGCCTGGCGCCTGATTATCATTCCCTGCTGCTGCTGCGGGGCGCCCCGGAAGACTCGGCCCTCGCTCTTCCCCCACTGGACGCACTTGAAGCGGCCACAGAGGAAGTGTTGAACATCCTCGGTTCCTATGACTATGGGGACAAAGGCAATCCGCTGTTGCGCGTGCTGAAAAAACGCTACCAGCGATACCTGTGGCTGTTAAACTTGAAAACGCTGCGCACGCAGCAATGCTGGGTTCCCTGCAAGGCGCCCTGCCTGCACCGGGCTGTCTACCCAGACGGCGCCGTGTCGCTCTGCGAGTTGATGCCGCCCGTGGGCAACCTGCTGGAGGAGCCGATGGACCTGCTGGAAGAAAAAATGATTGACACGCTGGCGCGTTATGAGCGTTCCCATGGGCCTTGTTTTTGCACTCACAACTGCAACCTGGGTGAAAACATACAGACCCATTTCCGTTCCATACTGTCCGTACTGCTGGGAATGGATCCATGACCCGGCCCGCGGCTTCCATTATCATTCCGGTATATAACCGGCCCGAGGAACTAAGCCATGTGCTGGGGCAGCTGGCGGTGCAAAGCAGGCTGGACTTCGAGGTCGTGGTGGTTGATGACGGCTCATCGCCGCCCATGACACCTCCCGCGGCGCCGCTCCCCTACAACCTCCGGGTCGTGCGGAATAAACAGCGCGGCGGTATCGGAAAGGCGCGGAATACGGGTATCGCATCCGCCGGGGCGGAACTCCTGGTATTTGTCGACAGTGACGGCGATATCGCGGATACGCGATGGTTTGAAAAGCACCTGGCCCTGTACCCGCAGGCGGTGGAAATGGCGCGCCAGGCGGGCAAAACGGGATGCGTGCTGCACAGTGAAGTTGTGGGCATCAGCCGGAACTACTGGGGACGCACGGACACCTATTCAAATTGGTTTGGCAGCGCCATGACACGGCCGTGCATGGTTACGGACCGGCATGTACCCACGCATAATACAAGCGTTTATCGCGAAGTGTTCGACCATACCGGCCCCTTCGATGAATCGCTGGAGGTGTGCGAAGACGTGGAATGGTCCTTTCGCTGTCTTGACTCAGGAATAGGTCTGATTTTCATTCCCGGCGCGCCGGTGGGCCATTTTGACAGGAACGGTTTCTCCGGCATGTGGAATCATTATTACCGCTTTGGCAGGTACGCGTTGAAGGCAAGGAGCAAGGTCAAACGCACACCCTATGCATGGCTTTTCCCCCGCGGGCCGCTCTCGGGGGTCGTGTTGTTCTTTCCCGTGCCCATGCTGATGACAGGATATGTCATCTGGCAATGGCTGCGCCGGGATTTCAAAGTGCTGCTGTATTTACCCGGGCTCTACCTCGCGAATCTCGCCTCTTACATCGGCATTTGCCGCAGTCTTCTGGACAAAAAAGATCTCTGATCCCCATTGACACGTGCACCCGACGCCATTGCTGGCGCCGGGCGTACGTTTTTCAGTCAATAGTAAGAATTGCCTCATTCCTCCGGCGGCAACGCCGGTTCGGTCCAGAACGCGTAAGCGCTACTGCTGCCGGTCATCAGCATGCGTCCCTGGCCGCTATGGACCAGGGGCACCTGTATAGCCTTGCTGTTGTTCATGCTGAAATTCATCCAGACCATCAGCGTCGTATCAGGCCCGTCCTCGGGCAGTTGCAGCATCAGGTCCTGGGGAATGGTGTAGGCGCCGTTGTCCTCCACATTACAAATAATCATTGTGGTGGCGAATTCGCCGGTGTCCTCGTTTATGCTGTTGGCGCCCAGCTGGATGCGGACATAATCGCTGCCGCCGGGTGTCCAAACCACGGCCAGGGCCTGGTTAAGGGCGAAGGGAAAACCGACATAGGCTTCTTCGAAAGACGGATTTGTCGGGGTGGGATCCCCCGGCAGTTCTATGCTTTCGGAAAACTCGCCGATGTCAAAGCCGCCCGGCCAGGAAAAAGTGAGCAGGTCGCCCGGTTCATACAGGAACGAGGCGGTATAGTCAACGCCGTAATCCGCGATAAACATACCGTAGTCCTGAACGTCAGAATCGGGATATATATCTGACATGCGGCGCATGGGGGTGGTCAAGGGTCCATTGGTCATGTCCCCGGGGGAGCCCGGATCGAGTATGGGCAGGTTCATGGTATCGTCCCAGACTTCCGCCTCCCCTTCCCCCTCTTCCGCTTCCCCTTCATTAGGTGTGCCGGAATTAAATGTATATACTTGGCAGCCCAGGGGCGGATCGGCGTTAAATTCATTTTCCAGGGGACCGAAACCAACAAACATGGCATTTGCGTGCAAGGAATGTGTGTCCTGGGAGAAATTCAGGTTGGCGGTGATGGTGCCCACAAAGTCATTGTCATCCGGATATTCCACGGTCAGGGCGATCTCCACACAACCGCCGTCGTCGCAGGAGCCCTGGTCCATCGGTACGGTTACGCTGATGGGGGGACGCCCAAGAACAAAGAAGGTGGCCGTGAGGTCCGAGGGCACATTCATGCAGAAATACCCGGTACTGTCGGTCACTGCTGTAATACCGAGGCTCGAACGGACGGTCACCCCGACGACAGGCGCACCCAGTTCATCCTTGACCACGCCGCTGACGCAGGCGTCCAGGTGGGGGGACAGCGGCCGGGCCACCGGGGTGCAATTGCCCGAAGCGCATTGTGCCGGACTGTCGGGCACGGTGACCACCAAACTGTCCATCACCATGTTGCCGCCGGGTAGGTACAGGTTGAGACGAATCTGTGAGTTCCGCTTTACGTCGATGCAGAAACTGCCATCAGCGGCCGTATAGGCATAGCTGGAGCCGCTGTAGTCCACCCCTTCAGCCGACACGCGGGCGTTCGCGATGGGCACGCCATTTTCATCCACCACCGTACCGGTCAGGCAATGCGTTTCTTCGATGGGCTTGTCGCAGTTCCACCAGGACAGGTGGCCGATTGTTGCGCGGTAGACAAGGTCGCCCGCCTTGTTTTGCACCACCTCTCCGCTGCCCTGCTCGAGCCATAATCCCTGTTCCTCGTCAAAATACCACAGGGGAACTGTTTCTCCCGGGCTCAGGGAGGTGCTGTCGGGAAGCACCAGTTCGATGGTCGCGCCGTCGCCCTTATTCGGCGCCAGGTCCAGTTCGGCGTCATCCTGCATGATCGTAAAATCGGCGAGCGCGAAGGTTTCGAGCTGTACGGTTCCTTCGGATTTCGCCGCCATGATTGCGCGGAACTCGCCGGGGAAGGCCGACAGATCGTCAGCGCTGGTGACATCAAGGGGCGTAATATGCACGTCCACTTCCCCCGTGACCGCCTTGCTGCCATCTTTCCGGATCAGCGCGCCGGGGGGAAGAATCAATTTGTTGCCTTGTCCGTCATCGGCTTCGCCGCCCACATCTGAATCCAGCGGTACCGGATCGGCCATCGCCACCAGCACGGCATTGACGGTTGTGTAGGAGTTCGGCAGCAAATCCACGGCAACGCTGGACGTGACATAGCCTTCCTTTTCAAACTTGACGGTTACGGACGGTCCCGTGAGCGCCTCTTCAATGGCGTATAAACCATGCGCGTCCGTATAGGTGCTGATCTCCGTGCCGGCGACACTTACCTTCACGCCGCCCAGCGCGCTGCCCGAGGTGGTGCGTGTCCAACCCAGTATGGAGAAGGCGCTTTCCTCGCCGGCAGGAACCGTGATGGCCATGGAGGCCGTATTGGATCGGTCCCATGCGTTTGTTATGGTCAGGGACACGTTGTAGGTGCCTGCCGCCGTGTAGGTGTGTACCGGATTTTGCAGCGCGCTGGTTTGTCCGTCATCAAAATTCCATAGCCATGCGGCCAAGTCCGACCCGTTGCCGGAAGAAGCGTCGGTAAACGTCACGGTATATCCCTGAACAGTTGCCGTGAAACTCACGGTGGGGAGTTTGATACATCCTGTCAAAAGAAACGCCAGGCTTATTCCTGCGAGCACCAGAATTTTTTGCTTCATCTCATTTCCCTTTCCGATTGTTGTGTGAAACACATTTGTTGCATAATTATATTATAAGTACTGACAATTATAAAGAAATTATTTATACGACTGAGTTTACCCGCACTTCAATCGGGCACTCCCCTTTTCAACCGCCATTTTCAAAATCTACCGTTCCGGCTTCATTCGCCTGAGAATATTGCACACAAAAAATTAAAACTTAGTGAATATAAATACTTGTAATTTTGTTATCATGATGGTAACATAGAAAGAACAACCCGATAGTGTGAGACACGAAGAACCATGATACATCGCACATACATAGTTACGGTCCTGGTGGCCGTTTCACTTACTTCGCTGCCGCTGGCGGGTTTATTAGATTGCCACTGTCCCTCGGACTGCGGTACCTGCGTCAAGGTTAAGGAAGTGCCTTCCACCAGGGAAAGCGAAGCCTACGAAATTATGGCATCATCCCGCGCGCACGATTGTTGCGCTGCCCCGGCGCACACAACGGAGCCGGTCCATTCCGCGTGTTCGCTGGATTTGCCGGGCTCCATGATTTGCCTGTGCAAGGCTGACACCCTCTATTACATTTACCACCCGCGCGACACTTGGAATCGTGGCGCGGCGGGGGGGACGGAGAGCCTGGCGTTACCCCCCAATCTACTGGTTGCTTTTGCTTCAGACACCCACGCGGTTTCTGCATCCGGCTCATTCCGGCCGGATCAAATCTCCCCCCATCTTCTTCACTGCGTTTTCCTGTGTTGATGCTGTTCCAGGGAAGTGTTTGTTGTGCAGTAAATTAAGAACCATCAACTACAAAGGAAAAGAACCATGATTAAAAAGACCTCCATTTTTGCGATACTACTGGTGATGACGGCGGCTGCATCGATGACCTTCTGGCCGCTGGAAAGCGTTGCCGCGCCTGAACAAGCCTGCGTTTGCGGCGATAAGTGCGCCTGCCCGGAAGGCAAGTGCGAATGCGGTGAAGAATGCACCTGCACGGAAGCGTGCCGGAAGGCCTGTGCCGACTCCTGCGCTTGTCCGGCCGGCAAGTGTGCCTGCACCTCCGGCAGTTGCGCGTCGAAGGCGGGCAAAGCCTGCCCCGCTCCCGGCAAATCCTGCGCGGTGACATCACCACGGGCGGCCTGTTGCGCGCGTTAACGCGTGTGCGCCCGTAATTTTCCCCCTCACACCCATGATTGGGCGGGCCCGGAGACGGCGCCCGCCCTTTCCCCATTTATTCCGCCTTTTGTTTTTCCAGCACGGTGCATAATTCCCGATGCACTTGTTCCACGGTGATCCGCTGCATGCACTGGTTGTCCGTGCAGGGGGAGAGGCGGTAATTCATGGGAGAAAAACAGGGGCTGCAGGCGAGCCTCAGGTAGACCACGTGCAGCCGGTCGGTGAGCGGGCTGTACAGCAGGGGCGTTTCAGGGCCGAACAACACCACCCCGCCGATGTCGGTCATGGCAGCGAAATGGGCCGGGCCGCTGTCGGAAGAAACCAGCGCGTCCGTCAGGGTCATCAGGGTGATGAGGCCGCGCAGGGAAAGTTTGCCGGCAAGGTTAATACAGCGCGCCGGGTCGATGGCCTTGACCATGGACTCGCATGCCTCCTGTTCATAGGGCAGGCCGGTGATCAGGATGCGCGCCTCCGGATGGGACCGGAGCATCTCCCTGCCCACGCCGACAAAACATGCGTCCGCCCATTTGCGCGCGGGCAGTTCATCCACGCACTTGGGATTAAGTATAACCAGGGGCCAGGGCGCGTCGTCACACCGGGGCAATGGCGGCAGGAATCCCGCCAGCGCCCGGTTGACCGCTTCCAGATCGGCATCATCCGGCACAAAGGCGGGCGGTGGACATAACGGCGACAGGGGCGCCTCCTTCAACAGCGGAGGCGTGATATCCTCGGCAAAGGCGGAACGGACAAAGATGTCGAAGGCCTGGGCCGTGTGCAGGTAAGGATTGTACTGCACCCGGTGCGTGACCAGCGCGCCCCGGTAGGGACCCTCGCTGTTGAAACGGTGCAGACCGACACGACGGCGCGCGCCGCTCAGCCAGCAGATAATGATGGAGACGCGGGCGAAAATTTCCAGGTCGATGGCGGTGTCAATCCGGAGACGATGCATGCGCAGGATGGCACGAACCATGTCCAGCGCCAGCGTGACCGGGGAGTCATCCCGGGCGGTAATCACATTGTCCCGCGGAATGACGTTCAAGATATCGAGAATCTCGCGGTTCTTGGCGAAGGCGAAGACGAACACATTGTCCCGGCCCACCCGGTCCACGGCGTCCTTGATGGCGCCGTAGGCCAGCACCAGCGCGCCCTGTTCGACGGGTTTCACGAAGAGGATGCGGCGGACGGGAGGGATGCGGCGCGCCCCGGGGATCAGCAGCAGGCGGGCTTTCTCCAGCAGGGTAAGGAAAAAGCACAAAACAACGCCCAGGCGGCGGTCCATGAATTGTTCGAGCCAGTTGTTCACCGTCAGTCTCCGATAGCCGGGGCGGCGCCCGATGCAGGTAGGTTTTTAAAGACTTCGATGTTGTAATACGCCGGGTTCGACAGGTCGCCGTAATCGTCCAGATGCCTGAAAAGCGAATCCACCATGGCGGTCACGCCGTACTTGGGACGGAATCCAAGACAGGTTTGCGCCCTGGCACAGCTTACTTTGTAGTTGCGGAAATCCTTCATGTTCCGCAGTTCGACCTGAATCTTTTTCCCGGTACGTTCCTCCACAGCATCCTTGACCAGGTCGGCCACCTGTCCCACGGTGAAATTATCATAGGCCACATTATAGACGCCGCTGATGGCCGGGTCCGCCTGTACGGCGCGCACGAAGGCAGAGGCGGTGTCGCGCACATCGATCAGGGGCCGCCAGATGGCGGGATTGTTGACAATAATGCGGCCCGAAGCCACAGCGCTCTTGAACATGGCGTTTACGATAAGATCAAAACGCATGCGGGGGCTATACCCGTTCACCGTGCCCTGGCGCAGGGCGACGACGGAGAAGTCGCCTTCCTGCTGCTGCAGGACGCCGTGTTCGCCGGCCAGCTTGGAAATGCCGTAGGGATAAGCGCAGGTCACCGGCGAGTCTTCGTCGTACAGTTTGTTCACCGTGTAGCCGTAAACCGAACAAGAAGACGCGTAGATAAAGCGACGCACGCCGGCCTGCCGCGCCCGGTAGGCCAGGTACGCGGGCAGCGCGCCGTTCTGGATAAAATTCAGCGCCGGGTTGAATTCCGCCATGGGATCGTTGCTGAGCCCGGCGAGAAACAATACCTGGTCGTACCCTTCCATGTCCCGGTTATCCAGGGAAAAGAGATCACACTGGCGGACCCGGATATCCCCGGGCAGGTGGTTGCCGAACCACAGCAAGTCCGCCACGTCCACTTCGTACCCGTATTCACGCAGCATGGGCACCAGCACCGAGCCGATGTATCCCGCACCGCCAGCCACCAGGAGTTTCACAGCATGTTTCCTTCGTGTTGTAACCCGGCATCCGGGCAGAGGACGTCCGGGCTGCATGGTGTTGCGAGGGGTAAGTACCCCGGTCAAGCTTGATAGATGAAATTGTGTTCGCTGTCCTTGAAAAACGGCGCAGCCCCGTCCTTCTCCGAGATAATCTCCACGGGGACAGGCCATTCGATGCCCAGATCAGGATCGTCATGGCGGATGGCCCGCTCTGCGTTTCCGTGGTAAACACCCGTGCATTTGTAGTACACGCGCGTGTCGTCCCGCAGCGCCACGAAGCCGTGGGCGAAGCCGACAGGAATCCAAAGCCACATGGGGGTCTCGGCGTCAAGGGTTCGTCCCACCCAGTGCCCGAAAGTGGATGATCCCCGCCGCAAGTCCACTGCGACATCGAATACCGCGCCGGTTATCGCCCGGACCAGTTTTCCCATGCCGTAGGGGTTCAGCTGGTAATGCAGTCCACGAAGCACGCCTCTCGCGGAGAGGCTGACATTGTCCTGCACAAAATGTTCCTGAAAACCCGCCTCCGCCCAGGTATCCCGGTTGTAACTTTCCGAAAAAAAACCGCGCGCGTCGGCAAAGGCCGGCGTATGAATTGCCAGCACCGCCGGAATTTCAGTTTCACGGATTTCAGGAAGTGGCGACACGTAAACGGCTCCTTTAAAAAGGGAAACCAAGGGAATCCCGCTGGAAGTCATTATAGAGAAGATGCCGTTATTCGGGCAAGGCGAGCAGGCTCAGACTAAATCAGGCTTGCAGATTCACTGAACCGTGCTATACTGGTCGCTGCAAAAAATGAGGATTTCTTATGGGCCACAACACGATTCCCCACCGCGAGCATGTGCTGCTGCAAAAACGGTATGACCGGATGGTGACCGGCGCGCCGGACTCGCCCCACCTGATGCGCATTCTCGCCCTGTTGTTCACGCCGGAAGAGGCGGAACTCGCCCGCCAGTTGCCCGCGCGGCCGCGGCCATTGGAAGTATTAGCGAAACGGGCGGGCATGGAAGCCGATGCCCTCGACGCAAAACTGACGGATATGGCGCACCGGGGCCTGGTGCTGGATTTCAATTACAAGGGGAAGCGGTATTTCATGCTACCCCCCGTGGTTGTCGGCTTTTTTGAGTTCCTCTTCATGCGCACCCGCGAAGACCTGCCCATGAAGGAACTGGCGGAACTCTTCGAAGCGTACATGTACGACGACAACCGTTTTTCGGGCACCCTGTTCGCCGGTCAAACCCAGATCGGGCGCGCGCTGACCCATGAAGAGGCCCTTGCCGGACAGGACTTTTCCGAAATCCTGGACTGGGAACGTGCCACCCGGGTCATTGAAAACGCTTCCGCGGTCGGCGTGTCCATGTGCGCCTGCCGTCACAAAAAATTGCACCTGGGCAAGGCCTGTGACGCGCCCATGGACGTATGCTTTTCGCTGAACCAGGGCGCCGAAACGCTGGCGCGCAACGGCATTGCGCGCATAGTGGACACCCGCGAGGCCATGGCGCTGCTGGAGAAGAGTAAGGCGGCCGGGCTGGTGCAGGTCGGCGACAATGTCCAGCGCAATATGACCTACATGTGCAATTGTTGCGGCTGCTGCTGCGGCATGCTCAGCGCCATCCGGAAGTTCGACATGCCCAATGCCGTCGTGGCGGCCAACTGGGTCATGCGCCCGGATACGGTGGCGTGCCGGGGGTGTGGAAAGTGTGTTGCCGCGTGTCCCATTGAGGCTATTTCCCTGAAGGAGGAAACGCTGCCCGACGGCCGGACCAGGCGCATTGCCGTGTGTGATGAGGCCCTCTGCCTGGGTTGCGGGGTCTGTTTCAACGCCTGCAAGTTTGGCGCAGTCGTCATGCATCACCGCGAAGAACGCATCCTGCCGCCGGAGACGACCTTTGACCGGGTGGTACAGATGGCGATTGAGCGCGGCAAACTCGCCGACCTGCTCTTCGACGAGCCGGAATCACTGGGTTTCAAGGCGCTGGGCCGGATGCTCGCCGTGCTCGAACGCACCCCGCCGGTACAAGCCCTGCTGGCGGTCAAGCCGCTACGCTCTGTATTTCTGAATGCCATCGTGTCAAAAGCAAAGAAACTGTAAGCGGCGGCCCAACGATTTCTCACTTCTCCGAAAGATCCTGGGCATCCTCCATGGCCTCGAGCATGTCGCTGTGTTTACCCGCAACGGGCGTTTTGTCTGCGGGCCACTCCGTGTCCAGGGGATGCGCGTCCAGCGCCTCGAGCTGACTGCCGCTTCCGGTGACCACGGAGTCTCTATCACGCTTTCTTCCATCCAGTTGCTCGAGCAGCAGCGGCGATGCCTCAAAATCGGGAAAACGATGGATGAATTCATACACGGCCTCCCGCGCTCGCGCATGGTCGCCCAGGGAGAGATACGTGTCCCAAAGACGGCGAAGCAGCACCAGCGCATCTTCAGGCTGGTCCGTGTGTTTCAGGGAACGTTCCAGCCATCTCACGGCTTCCCCGGGACGCTCCAGTTTCATCAGGTTTCGGGCAATGCGTCCATAGATCAGGGGGTTCCCGGGATAGATCTGGGCGAGCACATAGTATTCATTCAGCGCCCCTTCCCAATCTTCCGCATGTTCCAGAATTTCCGCGGGGCCCAGCCGGGGCACATCCCGCTTTCCGGGGTTGTTCGGCACCACCAGTTCCACCAGCATCCGGGAAAGCAGCGACACCAGGATGTGACCGTACAGGGCAAAGCCCGCAGCAAGCAGCCCCAGCAAGGAAAAGAGAAAGTAGACCGGTTCTTTTACCAGGAGCAGGCGGAGTGTTGTGATTTCCAGGATGTAGAACAACAACACCATAAATAGGATCAACGCCTGGGTGCGGATTGCCCATTCCTCATATTTGATGAAACGTTGCTGCAGCGACCAGACGCCGAAACAGACAAAGGTAGCCATGGCCGTACCTGTTGCCAGGTACAGGAAGGGTGAGGCAATGTTAAAAACGGTATTCATTTGATGTACATGAATCAACGCAGTTTCCCCGGCCGTCTCGGGAAGAACCCTGTTCCTTTTAAGAGTACTCCAAGGTATTACTTTGGTTCCAGTTGATGCACAAACCGTGATTGTCTCAATAGCCGTACTATGCTATC
>JAAYBJ010000052.1 GCA_012730105.1 Candidatus Hydrogenedentota bacterium | reverse complement strand
TGAAAGAGAATCTTTGTTCGGTGACCTTACAGGACCGCAGCTGTGAGGCCTGCCGGGGCGATGCCTCTCCCCTCAGTCCGGAAGAATACGCGCCGTTTCTTGCGCAGTTGGGGGGAAACTGGGAAGTACTGAACGAGAAGGTCCTGATCAAGACCTATACCTTCCCCGATTTTAAAGCCGCCCTGGCCTTTGTCAACCACGTGGGATCCGTCGCCGAGTTGGAACAACATCATCCGGACATCGAATTAAGCTGGGGTAAAGTCGTTGTTCGTATATGGACCCATAAAATCGGCGGCTTGTCCCTAAACGACTTCATTCTCGCCGCGAAGACGGATGCCTATCAGACCGCATAACAAGCGTCTGACACATGCCTGCGGATTGCAGGCGAAAACGGCATGCCGCCATGAGAGGGCCCATGGCCTGATACTTCTTTTGATCTTTAAAAGTTCTCAAAACACCTGCCATCCATCAGATCCAGTCGTGAATTACAGATAGCGCATCTCCCGCCACGCGTTGTTCCCGGATGCTTCCCCGCCCGCCCCCCTGTTGCCCTTCTTTCGCTTGCCGTCATTTGCTCTAAACCCGCGCAATGTATATACTACTTAAATGGATAGGGGCAAGGGCGATACCGCTTTATTAAAAAGGCTACGCGTTAATTTTATACAGGTTGGCAAACGGAAAACAGAAGGAAATGTGTTATGAGCGAATTCTGGCATGACGCGGGATGTGCTTTTCACCCGGTAAGTGGACCGGATTACCTGCCGGTGACCCAACTGCGCCAACTGCAGTTACATCGTTTTCAGGCGGTTGTAAAACGCTCCTATGATAACGTCCCCCTTTTCCGGCAACGGATGGAGGAACGGGGCATTACCCCCGCGGATTTTCGCACCCTCGAAGACACCCGACTGCTGCCGTTTACCGTGAAAATTGATTTGCGCGACACCTACCCCTTCGGATTGTTTGCTAGTCCCATGAGCGAGATCGTCCGTCTGCACGCCTCCAGCGGCACCACCGGTAAACCCATCGTGGTGGCCTATACACAGGAGGATCTCCGGGTCTGGGCAAGCGTGATGGTGCGCTGTTTCGCCGCCTGCGGCCTGGACCGCGGTGACATCATACAGAACGCCTACGGGTACGGCCTGTTCACGGGCGGCCTGGGCGCCCATTACGGCGCCGAGGCGCTGGGCGCGACCGTCATCCCCATCTCGGGCGGCAATACGGACCGACAAATCATGCTGATGAAAGACTTCGGCGCCACCGCCATCTGCTGCACGCCCAGTTATTTTCTGCGCATCGTGGAACGTGCGCCGGAACTGGGTGTCGACCTCCGCAAACTGCCGCTGAAAGCGGGCGTTTTCGGCGCGGAACCGTGGACGGAGGAAATGCGAAAACGCATCGAACCCGAAGCGAACATCAAAGCTTACGACATTTACGGCCTTTCCGAAATCATCGGTCCGGGCGTTGCCAATGAGTGCTGCGAACAGCACGGCCTGCACATCTTCGAAGACCATTTCTATCCCGAAATCATCGACCCGAAAACCCTGGAGCCCGTCCCGGACGGCACGGAAGGCGAACTGGTCCTGACCACCCTGAGCAAGCAGGCGATGCCGATGATCCGGTACCGCACACGCGACATCACCGCGCTCTTCACGGAGGCCTGTCCCTGCGGCCGTACGGTGCGCCGCATGCGCCGCATTTCCCGCCGAAGCGACGACATGTTCATTATCCGCGGCGTCAATGTGTACCCCTCCCAGATCGAGGAGGCGCTGCTCGCCGTGGAAGGCACGGCGCCACACTACCAGATCGTGCTGACCAACGACGGCACGATGGACGATGTGGAAGTGCATGTGGAGGTGACCCCGGAGGTATTCGGAGACACCATCAGCGTCATGGAGAACCTGCAAAAGAAACTGTCCGCCTCCATTGAGCGCATTATCAACATACGCGTCAAACTCCGCCTTGTAGAACCCAACTCGATCCAGCGCAGCGAGGGCAAAGCCAAGCGCGTTTTGGATATGAGGAAAAAATAGGCGTTGCATTGTGCAGTTTCCGACGGAACGGCGCGCGACCGCGTTTCCGCTCCCGCCGATGTAAATTATAGTGGGCACGAAAAGAAGGAAGGCATATCATGAAAATACACCAATTGTCCATGTTCCTGGAAAACAAGCCGGGCCGTTTGAGCGAGCCCTGCCGCGTTCTTGCAGAGGCAGGCATTAATATCCTGACCCTGTCGGTGGCCGACACCCAGCAGTTCGGCATCCTCCGCCTCATCGTTCGCGACTGGGAGAAAGCCAAGGAGGTCCTGGAAGCTTCCGGCTGCGTGGTCAACGTCACGGAAGTGGTTGCCACGGAAGTGGAAGACCGCCCCGGCGGCCTGACAGCCATTCTCGATATTATCGAAAGCGCCGGGTTAAATATTGAATATATGTACGCGTTCACCTTCCGCAGTGAGGACAAGGCGGTAATCGTTTTTCGTTTCGACAACCCCGACCTGGCCATCGCGGCGCTTCAGGCAAAAAGCATCAATATCATCGGTGGCGTGGAACTGTACGAACGGGTAAAACAATAACGTAACCTTTCGGGCATTGTTGGAAAACTTCTTTTGCGCCCTTTACGCGTCCGCCGGCGGCGGTCCGGGCGCCGGCGTTACCCCGGCCGCACCAGCTGCCCTGAGCGCTGTATTTAACACTCAGAAAAGGCCTGTCCAATGAACGAATTCGTAGTCGACAACCAGATACTGGACCGGGAGGAAACGCTCCCAAGAACTGAAATGGAGGCGCTTCAACTGGTACGCCTGCGCGAGACGGTCGCGCGCGCCATGAATGTGCCTTTTTACAGGGCCATTTTTAAGCGTGAAGGCATCACCCCTGATTCCATCACCTCGCTGGACGACCTGAAACGGCTTCCCTTTACGACCAAGGCGGACATGCGGGACAATTATCCCCTGGGCCTGTGCGCGGTGCAGCGCGGTGATCTGGCGCGCATACACGGTTCCTCCGGCACCACGGGCAAGCCGACCTTTGTGGGCTATACCCGGGAAGACCTGCGCATGTGGGCGCGCATGTGCGCGCGGTTCCTGTACGCGGGCGGCCTGCGCGCCTGCCACACCGTCCAGGTCTCCTTCGGATACGGCCTATTCACCGGCGGGTTCGGCCTGCACTACGGCATCGAAGAAATCGGCGCCTCCATCATTCCCGCATCCTCGGGCAATACCACGCGCCAGATACACATCATCCGGGACCTCCAGCCCGACGCCCTTATCAGCACGCCGAGTTACGCGCTGAACATCGCGGAAGTCGCCCGTTCCATGGACGTGGATCCGAGGGCCCTTTCATTGCGTTTCGCCCATTTCGGCGGCGAGATGTGGACGGAAGACATGCGGCACAAGATAGAGGCGGAAATGGACCTGTTCGCCTTCAACAACTACGGCCTGTCGGAAATCATCGGCCCGGGCATCAGCGGCGAATGCGCCGCGCGGACAGGGATGCACATCCAGGAGGACCATTTCCTGGTGGAATGCATCAACCCGGACACGCTCGAACCCGTTCAGGATTTTGAATACGGTGAACTGGTCATCACGGCGCTGACCCGACAGGCCATGCCGATGATCCGCTACCGCACACGCGATATCGCCTCCCTGGACGCCGGCCCCTGCGTCTGCGGGCGCACCACGCGCCGGATGTCGCGGGTAATCGGCCGTTCCGACGACATGCTGATCATACGGGGCGTCAACGTGTTCCCCTCCCAGATCGAAGAGGCCTTGTTCCAGGTAGAGGGAACCTCCCCCCATTATCTTATCGAAGTATCAAGGCCCGGCTCGCTGGACCAGGTGACGGTCAAGGTGGAGGTGCGCCCGGAATTCTTTTCGGACAAGATGAGCGAAATGCAGAACCTGCGCGAACGCATCGACCGCAAGATACAGGCCGCCGCGAATATTCACACGCAGGTGGAACTGGTCGCACCCCAGACCCTGGAACGGTCCATGGGCAAAGCGGTGCGGGTGGTCGATCTCCGCGGCAGGCAGGGTTGATCCCCTCCCCCGCTATTCGTGGCGCAACGCTTCTACGGGATCCATATTCGCCGCACGCAACGCGGGATAAATGCCGAAGACTATCCCCACAAATCCGGAAATGGAAAAGGCGAGCATCGGCGCCCAGGGGGTGACAATAGTCTTCATTTCCGCGAAATGGCTGATGGCTATGGGGATAACCACGCCGATGATCACACCGATAAGACCGCCCGTTCCGGACAGGATCACGGTTTCTATAAGAAACTGGACGATGATATCGCGCTTCTTCGCGCCCAGTGCCCGCCGGATGCCGATTTCACGGGTGCGTTCCGTAACACTGGCAAGCATGATGTTCATGATCCCGATGCCGCCCACCAAAAGAGAAATCGCTGCGATCGCCCCGAGCACGGTATTGAATATCTGCTTAGTCCGTTCCGCCTGGCGAAGCAGTTCCAGGGGCACCACCATCTCATAGTCCTTGGAGCGCCGCTGGCTGGAAAGAATGCTGTCTATCACAAGCGCCGTCTCTTCCACGTCCTCAAGCCGATCAACCTGGACGATGGCTTCATGCAATTCCACACGCTCGGCCTCGAAACTGCCCTGCCGCTGCCGAATCAGCGTCTCGCCAAAACGGTTTCTGGCCGCCGTCAGCGGGATATACACCCGTGGCGCGTAATCATTCGCCATGCTGTTTCCCGCGGCCTGCCCTTCCCCCGAAGAACCGTTCGTCCCACCGGAAGAGGCTTCCGGCTCCACCACGCCCACCACCTTGTAATAATCTGTTCCGATGCGCACGTTCCGGCCCAGAGGCGAGGAAAACGGGAAGAGATGGTCTGCCACCGTCATACCGATAACGCAGAGATTGACATACCCTTCATACTCCACCGGCGTAAAAAAGCGCCCCTCGGTCACCCGTAGTTTGCGCACTTCGGGATACCAGGGGACCACCCCTATGATCTCCGCGTCCACGCGCCGCGTGGCATTCCAGACATGATTGCGTATGATGCGCCCCGGCGCCAGAACTTTCACACTGGGGATGGTGTCCTGGATCCGCTTGACATCATCGTAACGCAACCCATATTCGGAAATGCGGCTCTGTTCCGTGGAGATGCGTTCCGTATCCGTGGGCTTGATGCTGCGCAGAATAATGTTCTGGCTTCCCAGGCGGCGTATCTGTTCCTGCGCCTCAAACCCGGCGCCCTCCCCCACGGCGAGCATGGCCACCACCGAACAGACGCCGAAGACGATGCCGAGCATGGTCAGAAAAGACCGCATACGGTGGAGCCACAGGGTCTTAAACCCCAGCGCCACGGCACGCCTCGTTTTACCCAGGGTGAAAAGCGATTTGAGTTTTTGAAGCCTAGGCCCGGCCATTGCGCACGTCCTCTTCAATGTGCCCGTCGCGCAACCGGACGATGCGGTCAGCGCGGTGCCCGATATCGGGGTCGTGGGTCACCATGATAATGGTTTTGCCGTTCGCGCGCAGTTCATCGAACAAGCCCAGAATTTCCACGCCTGACGCGGAATCCAGGTTACCCGTGGGTTCATCCGCCAGTAGCAGCAGGGGATCATTGACAAGCGCGCGCGCGATGCCCACCCGCTGCTGCTGGCCGCCGGACAACTCCATGGGTTTGTGATGTATGCGCTGGCCCAGTCCCACGCGTTCGGCAAGCGCATGGGCGACGCTTCTGCTTTCAGCCGTGCCGCGCCCCTGGTAATACAACGGCACCTGGATGTTCTCCAGTACATTCAACTGTTGAATCAGGTTGTAGGATTGGAAGATAAAGCCGAGTTGGGACCCGCGTATGTCGGACAAGTCGTCATCACTAAGGGTGGATACGTCCCTGCCTCCCAGCAGATAGGCACCCCGTGTGGGCCTGTCCAGGCAGCCAAGCACATTGAGCAGGGTCGATTTTCCGCACCCGCTCGGCCCCATGATCGCCACGTATTCACCTTCATTGATTTCCAAATCTATATCCCGCAGGGCATGAAGCTCGGACTCGCCCATGTGATAGGTTTTCGTGACCTGCCGAAGCGCGACGATACTCCGGCCGTTCATTCCGCGCGGTCTCCCCTGCGGGGACGCTTCCTGGTTTCCTTGTCCCCGCCGCCGTCATCAGAAGTTTCTTCCGCAGGCGTTTCAGGCTTTTCTTCAGCGCTTTCTCCCCTGGAGGCTTTTTCGCCCTCCTGTTGTTCGCCCGTTGCGTTGGGCGCCCGCAAAAGCACCGATTCACCCGGCTCAAGCCCCTCTTTGATCTCTATGAACGAGATGTTATACTCACCGGTCTTGACCGGCCTGGGCTCCGTGCCGAAAAGGGTGGAGACGTAGCAGACAGTGTTGCCGTCAACGATATGCACCGCGTTCACCGGCACCTGCAAGGCGTTGTCAATGACTTCGATAATAATTTCCGCCTCGGCGCTCATGCCCGGTTTCAGCCAGTCAATCTCTCCGTCGATATGGATGACCGTGCTGTACACCTTCAGATCCGGACTCAGCCAGCGGTTTTGCGAATCCGGCAATACGGCGATACGATGGACGACGCCGGTCAGTTGCTGGTTGGGATAGGCGTCCACCCGGATGCGCGACTTCTGCCCCGGGCGCACCTTCTTGACGAAAGATTCATGCACCTGAACCCGTACCGCCATGACGGAAGTATCGGGAATAGTTAGCAGTACCTGTCGCTCCCGGACCGTGGCGCCCTCTTCGATGGGATCGTTGCGATAGCTCTGTTCGCCGGTTCCGTAGACCACCATCCCGGTGCGCGGGGCGCGGATGGTGCACTTTTCTATCTGTGTTTTCAGTTCATCACGCTTGCGCGACTGCAGTTCGTGACGCGCTTCCGCCGAATTTTTCTTGGCCTCGCTCTGGGCGATTTTGGAGTTGGCCAGTTTTTTCGCGCGCACAAGTTTGCGCAGGCACTCTTCATAATCCGAGAGCAGTTTCTGGGCCATCTTCGGAAATTCATACTTGATATACAAATCACGGTTTGTTTCCGCGGACTGTCGGGCGATCAGTTTGCGGTTATAACCGCTCTCATCGGTGTCAAGCTGCGTTTTCATGACGAATTCGCGTTCGAAAAGGCGCTTGGTCCCCTCGAGTTTGTTCTCAGCAAGGCCAAGATCCTGATTCGCAAGTTCCAGATCGTCCTCAAGCTGCCGTAGTTTCTGCCGCGCCTCGCCATCCCCGAGTTTATCCGGATCCGCATACTGGCTGAAATCTATGGCGACCACGTTTTTCGTCGCTTCAGGGTTCTCCTCGTCAGGCTCAAGCAGCCCCAGTTCCCCCAGCAGCTTTTCAGACAACTGAACTCCGAGATACTTCTCCAGATCCATCCTGGCAAAATGCACCGCCAGTTCCGCCGTCTTGATGTCGCTCTCATTCTGGTTCAGCTGAATGGCGTATTCCTCGTTTGCCTCCGTCAAGGCCGCCAACGAACTCTGGTAGTCCAATTCCTGGGCCAATTGCCGGTCCACCAGTTCCTTCGAGTCGAGTTCTATCAGCACCAGCCCCTTTTCAACATCCTCAGGAGTGATAAGATAGCCTTCCTCGATCAGGGTTAATATGCGCGTTGTCCCCTGTACCTCCGACTGTATCTGCAGCGAATCCTTCGCCTCAATGCTGCCGCCTTCGAGGACCGTTATCTCCATGGGTCCTTTGAACGCGGTAAAGGTGGCGCCCGCCGGGACATCCTGTGCGCTTTCACGCAGATAGCCTACAGCCCCTGCGACCGCAATCCCCACCAAAACGATCAGCGCAAGCCACGCAATCATGTTCTTTCGTGCAATACCCGCGTTTGTACCGCGTAATAATCGAATCCTTCGTTTGGTATTGAGACTATGCCGCATCGTTCGGAACATACCCTTTCTCTCATGGCTGTTCCTGAGACAGCCTAACACGGGTAAAGGTTTCAAGTTTTGTCTTTTTTTTAACTTGCTGAAACGGAGCAGGCAAGTTCACAGGGATAAACGAAGTGAACGCCGCACCCGGGTGACGGCGGCGGAAGCGGGTGGTGTAGACCCGAAGCTGGACTATAATTCTTCGTTGAAATGCACCGGCGCTTCGATTTCCACGGCACCGGCTTCAACACGGCTTTTCCAGGATTCCGCGACAGGCTGAATGACAACAGTATAGGCAAGCCAGCTGATAAGGATAATCAGACACACGGTCCCCCAGTTGATCAGTTCGTTCACCCAACGGGGATAGGAACCGTCCACGGGGCTGGATTCGTCACCGCGCCGTGTAAGTTTGAAGGGATGGCTGCCCTTTGGTGGCCTGGTGCACAGCAGGTATTGATCGCAGAAAGGATCCGGATCCAAATCAAGAAACCGGCAATAACTGCGTAAAAAGCCAATGGCGTAGGCACGCCCGGGCGTTTTATCGATCCTGCCCGCTTCAAATGCCTCGATATATTCGATAGGCACATGTATCTCACGGGACACACTGCCCAAAGTATGCCCAAGTAATTCGCGCCGCTCTTTTAAAACCGTGCCCGGAAAGAGAGCTGTACTCATTTGAATTATTCCTTCATCGTTGTCGCCACGAGTATCTCCCGCGCTTTACTACCCGTGTGGGGCCCCACGATGCCTTTGAGCTCCATCATGTCAATTAACCGTGCTGCCCTAGTATACCCCACACGCAACCTTCTTTGCACCATTGATATCGATGCCTGCCCGGTGTCAAGCACCACACGGATGGCATCCTCCAGGAGCGGGTCGTCTTCCTGGTCCAAATCCTCCATCGTTTCCTTGGTTTTCCCGAAGTTTTGAATTTCATCTCGGTATTGCGGCGGCGCCTGTCGTTTCAAATAAGCAATCAGCGCCGACATCTCCTCGTCACTCACAAAAGCGCCCTGAATGCGCGCCGGTTTGGATTGGCCCGCGGGAAGGTACAGCATGTCGCCCATGCCTATGAGCCGCTCCGCGCCGATCTCGTCCAGAATGCATCTGGAATCGACCCGGGAAGAAACCTGGAAGGAAATGCGCGCGGGAAAATTGGCCTTGATAACGCCCGTGAGCACATCCACGGACGGACGCTGCGTGGCGATAATCAGATGTATCCCGACCGCACGCGCAAGTTGGGCCAGCCGCATGATGGCCTCTTCCACCTCACTGCGCGCAAGAATCATCAGGTCCGCGAGTTCGTCTATGATGCAGACGATGAAGGGCAGCTTGCGCACAACATTTACGGAGTGCGATTTGTGCTGCCCCTGCCCCCCCTCCATTTCAATTTCCCCGTTTTCAACACTGGCGTTGTAGACTTCAATGTTCCGTACACGCAAATCCGCAAACAGCCTGTACCGTTCCTCCATTTCATTGATAAGCCACTGCAGGGACGCGGCGGCCTTTTTCGGGTCCGTGACCACGGGGGTGATCAGGTGGGGTATATCGTTGAAAATGGAAAGCTCGACCATTTTGGGGTCTATCAGCATCAATTGAAGTTCATCCGGCGTATGCTGATACAGCAGGCTCGCCAGCAGCGCCTTGATACAGACGGTTTTTCCCGCGCCGGTCGCGCCCGCAACCAGCAGGTGAGGCATGCGCATCAGGTCGGCGATGCACACCTCGCCGGCGATGTCTTTGCCCAGCGCCAGGTTCAGGCGGCCGCCCCGCGTGCTGAATACGGAATGCTCCAGAAGTTCACGGACGACCACCGGGTCCCGTTCTTCGTTGGATATTTCGATACCGACACGCCCCTTCCCGGGAATGGGCGCTTCCACCCGCACGCCTTTCGCCTTTAAGGCGAGGGCGATATCATCGGTAAGCCCCTGGAAACGACTTACTTTCGTGCCCGGCGCCGGCTCCAGTTCAAAGCGGGTTATCGTCGGGCCGCGGGTCACGTCGGTGACCTTGGCTTCAATATTGAACGTGGCCAGCGTGTCCTCAAGGTGGGCCGCCATTTTGCCCATTTTTTCGCGCAGGTTGGGAATAATCCTGCGTTCGACACGCTCAAAAAGGTCTAGCGGCGGAGGCGTGTACCTGGCAGGATACTCATAGTCTTCCGGCAGGTCTTCCACCTTCTCTATTTTTCTTCTGAGCCGATGTTGGCCGCGCTTCGAATTCACCGCCTTTGCCGCGGCGGAATCATGTCGCAAAGAAACGCTTAAACCGTCCACATCTTCCGCGTCTTCTTCCACCTTCGAAACACCCGCGCCGGGAGACGCGCCTTCCGGGGAAACAGGGATATCCTGCGTGGGAAGCAGGTCAACGAACATGTCCCTCTGCTCGCCTTCGCCCGTATCTGACAGATTCAACACCGGTATTTCGCCAAAAGGCGCGTCCGCGGCATCGGATTGCTCTTCGGTAATCTCACGGATATGAAGACGTGGCGGCTTTCTAGGCACGGTGACTTCTGATGGGAAAACATTTTCATCAAAGTCGGTATCCGGCTCGTACCCCGTATCCGCGCCGTCATCTTCCACCTCTTCGGGAATCAGCGTCTTATGGGAAACACGCGGGACCAGCAACGCTACGGCACGGGCGAACAGTCCCCGCTTCTTTTCCTTTGGCGCGGGCGGAAAGGCGCTCTCCGGAATCTGTTCACAAAAGTCTGAAATGGGTGCAAAGGCCTCCTCCGTATCGCGTGAGACACTTTGGGTGTCAGTGCCAGTAAGCCAGAGAAAAACGCGCCACACGCCGGATAAAAGAAACCAGACGCCCCTGCCGATTCCGAGCAAGATGCGATGGATGAAAACAAAAAAGTGGATAAACAAAAAATCCGTGGCCAGCAACATGCCGATCAGGGTGGCAATGCCGCACAATATGCTTGCCGCAATGATGCCGAACCGGGGCAGAAGCAGGCTCTCCGCCACAAAAGCCCCCAACGCGCCGCCGGACTGGGCGTCCGCCACGCCTTTGAGCAGATGGATATGCAACAGGCCCGCCATGGCGCCGACCAACAAAACCAGCCCGGCAATCCGGGTCAGTACGCGCCCAAAGGGTTTATGCACGCATTGCTTGAGGGCCCAGAAAAAGGTAATGCCATAAATAAGATGCGCGGCATCGCCGAATAATACGGAAAGCGTGCCCGCTATAAACGCCCCGACCGGTCCCAGCCAGTTCGGCGTCGCAACCGGACCCTCCGCCGTCAGTTCCGCATTCTGGTTGGAGTAGAGCAAATCGGAGAGAAGCGCAGAAAAAAGAACCCCGGTGACAAGCAGCAGTATTACACCGAGCAACTCCCGCTTGCGCTCAGTGCTGATGATTCCTTCGTCTTCCACAGACCGATTCTCCCACAGTCATGAATAAAACACTGAGCGCATTTTATCAGAAAGTGGGGTGAATTGCAACAAAATATTGTGCCGGGTGCTGTATCCATCACAACATATGGGATTGACCAGGGAATATATATAGTGCAAATACCAATACAGCCGTGTACTTGGGACACCTTAAAGCAGGATAACCGTGTACGGTGCCTCCGGTTGAGTTCCTGATATGCCTGGCACCGCGCTAATTGACAAGTATCCGATGAAATCCTGTCCGGCTAAGCCAGGCCGGCATGTTTTTCCTGAACTTTCGCGGCCAACGCATCCAGATTGGCAAAATCCTCATCTCGGGGCAGTCCTTTGCACAGCACGGTATCCAGGACTTCCACCTTGAGGTTGGGAATGAGCGCGGCGATTTGCTCGCCCGCCTTGGTACCCCACCCGTAGGAACCAATGATGGCTGCATAACGCAATTTGGGTTTCAGTGAGTTGGCCAGATGTGTGGCGGCAAAAACGTTGGGGTGCGGTCCGAAGTGAACCGTGGGTGTGCCGATAACAATGGTTGCGGCATCCACCAGCGCCATGGCCAGGTTGCCTAAATCCGTTGCGGTCAGGTCGAAGGGTTGCACATCGATGCCGTATTCGGCGAGACTGGAAACGAGATAATTAACCATGATCTCGGTGCTGCCATGCATGGAGATATAGGGAACGACGACCTTGTTGGCGACTTTGTCGGAGGTCCATTCCCGGTAGGCATTCACGATCAGTTCGGGTTTGTCATATACCGGGCCGTGGCTGGGCGCGATATAGCCATAATCCAACTTTTCAATTTTGGCGATGTTGTTCTTGATAAGTTTACGGAAGGGCATCATAATTTCCGCGTAATATCGCTTTGCCGCCTCCGCTACATGGGGATCATCACCCGCATACAATCGGGATACCGCGAGATGGGACCCAAAAAGATCGCAGCTAAACAATATCCTGTCTTCCGGGAGATAGGTGCACATGGTCTCAGGCCAATGCACCCAGGGCGTGTGAATAAATTTCAGGGTGCGGTCGCCCAATGAAATTTCCTCGCCGTCGGCGACCGTCTTTATCCTTCCACCCGGCACATGCAGGTGGTCGATGAGCATGTCCTTCGCCTTGGGCGAACACAACAGCATCGCGTCCGGATATTTCTCCAGCACGTGCGGAATCGCTCCCGCATGGTCCTGTTCCGCATGCTGGGACACGATGTAGTCCACATATTTCACATGCTCCAACTGCCTCATCAGCACATCTGCCATGGGCGGGTCCGCCGTATCTATCAACGCCGTTTTGGTGGAACCCCATACCAGGTACGCGTTATAGCTTGTGCCGTCAGGAAGGGGTATCAGGGAATCAAAAAGACGCCTGTTCCAGTCCACCGCGCCCACCAGGTCAACGCGGTCGCAAATTTTCCGTGCTTTCATGCCGCTGGTCCTTTCATTACTTACCCACTACTAACGCGATATCACCGGGAAAAATTCTTTCCCGCATTCACGCGCGCTCGAAAATACCTTCACCTGTTTCGGCGCCTTGATACGGCTGCCTGAAAGGTCGGAAGGCTTGATTTTACCCCCCCTTTAACGTTAAAGTAGAGGCTATCAGGACGCGTGATAAGGAATGATACCATATGCGGCGTATGCGTTGCCCTCATTGCAAAGAATACGGTTTTCACATGGGGAATCTTCCCAGGGAGGTGATTGCCGTCCTTGCGTGCCGGCATTGCGAAGAACTTTCGGTGCTCTTTCGGGGAAAGATTATTCCGCTGAATAAGCAGATACTGGAAAACGGTACCATGGAAGAACGCAAGATGCATCTTGCCGAGGTAATCGCCCAGTTCCTCGAATCCGGCATGTTCCGCTTTCCCGCGATGGAAGAGGAAACGGAAAGCGCGGAAGATGCTGCCGCTCCCAAACCCGCGTTTCCCTTTGGCCTTCCCCGCTCAGCACCCGACACCCCCATTTCCGACCAGGAACTGGATCGCTTCATAAAAATCGATCTCAAGTGCCTGGACAACCCCTCCTATTTCAAGCGCATTTTCAGGCCGCGCTCCTGAGAACGCTCAGATGAAACGCGCCACTGCGCTGCGGTCCCCATGAGTTCCAGAAATATACTCCCGGCTGGGTATCAGGGAACGCCGCGCAAAAGCGGGGTCGCTCAGCCCGTGCGTTTTTATCTCGATCCGGTCTTTATACACCTCCACTTCCCGGAATTCCACCGGGTATTCCGGGAGCGCCGAGGTGCAGACGTGCAGTACGCCGCTGTTTTCAGAAATGGCGTTCGTATGCACGTGGCCGGAAAACACGGCGATTACCTGCGGATACTTCGCCAAAACACCCGCGAGCAAATCTCCGTTTTCAAGGGAACCCGCGAAATTGTATTCGGGTTGATAAAAATGTTCCGGCAGGGGCGTTACCGGATAATGGGTGGCAATGCAGGTCGGCAGGTCCGGAAAGGCGTTTAAAACACTTTCGAGCCAGACAAACTGCTCCGGTGGCAACGCCCAGCGCGTGTCGCGCGTCTTCTTTTCCCCGGGTTCGCTAGTGTCCGGCTCTGCGAAGGGCATCATCGACCCGTCACGCCAGACCCACCAGGGATCCAGCACGCAGAAACGCAGATTTTTATGCACAAAAGTATATACCGTATTACAGGCCGGCAGACGCTGCGCATACGCCTCCAGAAACCACGCGCGCGACTCCATGCTGCAAAAATCATGGTTGCCCCCGGCGGGATAATACGGCACCTCAAGGGACTCGAGCATGTCCCGGGCCTGGAACACCGCCGCACGTGAATGGCTGCTCACGATATCCCCGGTAACCAGCAGGAAATCGGGATTAAGCCGCGCCAGGTCCGTTTTCAGACATGCCATCACATCGGGCATCATGGAACAGAGAAACTTGTTGTTCCACACGCCATTGCGCTCGCTTGCCAGGTGCGTATCGGTTATCTGGACAAATCGCCACATAGACTCATTCTGCCAGTTACGGTTCTTAAAAACGACGGCTTCCGAAAAGTATGCCCATCAGACCCTATCCAAACCATCGTATACAGGGATTGTACCGTAAAGAAGTGTCCGCCGCGCAATTGTTTGAACAAATTGTCCGCCCCCCCGGACATTGATGCGCTCTATTCGCAAAAATCAGGGCAGTCTGGTCAACAAAAAGCGCAGCGGCCGCAGGCATTCATCGCCTGCGGCCGCCGTCTTTAGATTTACGAAACTACATCAACGTTGAGGCTGTCCGGCGCCAAACCCCTGGCCGCCTGCGCCACGGCCCATGCCACGACCAGCGCCATAGCCCATGCCACGGCCGGCGCCACGGCCCATGCCAGCGCCTGCCCCGCGTCCCGCACCGCGCCCCACGCCGCGACCCGCACCACGGCCCATGCCGGCGCGTTGTCCTTGCGGCCAGTTATCACAGACGCCGTCGCCGTCCGCGTCCACGAAATTGTCGTTGACGCCGTCGTTATTTTCATCGACAAAGTTGGGACAAAAAACACCCCGGCCCCGGCCGTCCAGCCCGCGGCGTTCCAGCCAGGTGTCGCAGGTGCCGTCGCCGTCCGCGTCCACAAACCTGTCATTGACACCGTCCTTGTTTTCATCCACAAAATTGGGACAATCCACGCCCCGGCCCTGGCCGCCAAGCCCAAGGTGCTGGGGCCGTCTGTCGATAACACCATCGCCGTCAGCATCCACGCCGACATCGGTGTTCCTGAAGCGGCCGTAGCCCTGGCCGGAACCGTTGCCGTCACCCATCCTGCCGCGGTAACCGCGTCCTAGGCGCGGACGGTTTTGCCGATAATCACAGACACCGTCATTGTCGGCATCGGCATAGTTGTCGTTGACGCCGTCTCCGTCGGCATCCACAAAATTGGGACAGGTGTAGCCGCGTCCCTGTCCGGCGGCAGGCGCCTGATCCTGTGAAACCACCGGTTGCTTCTGGGCAAATGCGGCGCCGGTCATTACGACCGCCAACAATACCAGGAGAATCATGTTGTTCGTTTTCATATCGTGTTCCTTTCCTGCTGCCTCAGCAGCGTTGTTTTGCTTTCTCTTTAACTGTCTATCCTACGAACCTGCTTTTAAGAAAGCAACAACCGTGCCAACATAATGCTGAAATATCTGCCCGAAAGTGCGCAAAAAAGTCGGGGCCGGCTTGCAACCCTGCAAAAATTGCAGGCTTTAAGTATCCCCACGAAATTACATGTGGACACAGGCACGTTACCTGACAGCCGCTCCGCGCCTGTTCGCGTTACCGTCAGGAGAAAGGCTCATGTTAGACTATTTCCCCGTGTCTATCCCGTAACCTTAAGGAATGCGTCAACCGTGCCGCAACGACAGAAGCCCATATTCACAGCGCCGATGCTTGCCCTTACCATGGGCGACCCCAACGGTATCGGTCCTGAAATCCTGGCCAAGGCCCTGGCCGGACAAAACTGGTGGGACCGTTGCGTTCCGGTGGTATTCGGGGATAGATTTGTTTTGGAAAGCGCCGGGAAAGGGCTGCGGGATATGCCGCCCTTATATGAAATTTCAAGTTTGGACGCCATTGACACCGGTTCGACAGCCATACCGGTATTCGCCGCGGGATATCCCGCGCCGCCGCCTAAACCCGGCACGATCGATCCGGGGGCATCACGCTGTGCCGCGGCCTGGATAGAAACCGCCGCGAAACTCGCACTGGAAGGCCGCCTCCAGGGCCTGGTGACCTGTCCCGTGAGCAAAGAGGGCCTGCTCCTGTCCGGGTGTGAATATGCCGGGCACACGCCCATGCTCCAGGCCATAACCGGGGTGGACCATTGTCACATGAGCCTCTTTCACGAACGCCTGCGCATTGTTCACATTACAGCGCACCTTTCCATGCGTGACGCGGTCGCCGTGGTAAAGAAAGACCTTGTGCTTCGCGCCATCAGTGCGGGTTACAACACCCTGCGCCGGCTGGGATTTCAGCAGCCCCGCCTTGCCGTTTCTGGGCTGAACCCCCATGCGGGCGAGAGCGGCGCGTTCGGCCGTGAAGAAATCGAGGAAATCGCCCCGGCTGCGGCGGAAGCAAGGAATCGCGGTATAGATTGCACAGGCCCCTATGCCCCGGACACGGTATTCCACCGCATGTACAACGGCGAATTCGACCTGGTGGTGGCCATGTACCATGATCAGGGCCATATCCCGTTCAAACTGGTCGCCATGGACGAGGGCGTGCATGTCACCCTGGGCCTGCCCTTTATCCGCACTTCGCCGGACCACGGCACGGCCTTTGATATCGCGGGAACGGGCCGCGCCCGCGAGAACAGCCTGTGCGCAGCTATGGAACTGACCGCTCAATGGGCGGCTCCGGACGTAGAACAGAAAATGGAAACGTCATGACCCGGACTGGCAACTACAACATACTCCCCTTCGAATCTGCAAGACATAAGCGCCTTCACAGGTCTTCCCGGCTTGCCTTCACACTGCAATTTTGTCTTGTTTTCATGGCACTGGCGCTTCTCGTCCCCGAGAGCGCTTCCGGCCAGAAAGGAGCCCGCACGTTTTCCGTGCTCTCCAAAACCTGGCAAGTAGGCCCGAACCCGAACGCCCTGGCCGTGGCGGACCTGAACGGCGACGGCCTCCCCGATATCGTCACCGCGGACCGGGGCGAACTGCACGACCCAAGGGAGGAACGCCCCGCGAATGACGAGTTGTCCATACTAATCGCGGAAAACCCTTTTGATTATACGCGGCGGCATCCATCGCTCAAGACCGGCACAGCGCCCTACGCGCTGGCCATCGCCAACGTGGACGGGCTGAAATGGCCCGATATCATCGCCGTCAATTTCCTCGCCTCCCGCGCCCGGCACATTTCCGTCTTTCTGAACCTCAAGGATGAGGACGTTTTCACGCCGCTGGAGTTCCGGGTGCCCGACACCGGACTGGAATACCACCGCCACCATGACGGGGAAGGCGTTCCCCTGTTCGCCATCCCCGGCCTCACTTCCGTCATCGTTCGGGATTTGAACAACGACGGACTGCGTGACCTGCTGGCCGCCGGGTGGAGCAGCGACATCATCCTGTTTATGGCGGGACACCAGGAAACCGTGTTCGCCGAACCCCATTACATTTCCGTATCCGGCGCCCCGCGCGCGCTCGCCCTTTCAGACCTGGACGGCGACGGCATTCAGGACCTGGCGGTAACCTTGTATGCCTCCGCTGAAATCGCTCTGTTTCGCGGTACCGGCAACGGCGGATTCACCCCGGCGGCCCGATTCAAAACCCGGGGAGAACTGCCCACCACCGTTGTGGTCCAGGACATGAACAACGACGGGCTGCCGGACATTGTGACCAGTCACGCTCACGCCGACGACACCATCATGATTTTCTACGGCGACGCGCCGTTCTCCTATTCCGTGTCCCAGGAACTCATGCTCGGCAAAAACCGGGACGTGCTTGAACATGAAATACGCGATATCGCCGTAGCCGACCTGGACGCAGACGGACGCATGGATATTGTCGCCGCCTGCCCAGCCTCCGGCAATGTTGTGGTGCTGTTCAATACCTCATCGGACGCCATACCGCGCCAACAGTACCGCACGGAGACGTATCATTTTGAGCAGGGCCGGCCACGCGCGCTGCAAATCGCCGATCTGGACAATGACGGGCGCATGGACATTGCCGTGGCGCTGTGGGGCACCAACAGCGTCGGCCTGATGCGTAATGTCCGCTGACGCGCCGGCGACCGTGTATAACGTCACTGTTTTTGCCATTTACAACAGGCGCCAGCCAAAGGGTTATGCGACATGACACCAAACGAGGACCCCAAAACGCGTGTCCTGATATTCCCCTGCGGCACGGAAATCGGCCTGGAAATTCACCGCTCCCTGTGCCACAGCAGGCATCTGGAACTTTTCGGCGCGAACAGCGTCGAACCCAACCACGGCGCCTATCTCTTCCGAAACTACCTGCCGCCGCTGCCCATGGTATATGACCCGCTCTTCCTGCCGTGCCTCGACGCGTTGGCCGGTGAATACCACATTGATTTTATCTATCCCGCCCACGACGACGTGGTCCTGACCCTTGCGCGGCACGGCAGCCTGCCCGGCTGCGAAGTGATTGCGCCGTCGGCGGAGACCTGCGAACTGTGCCGCAGCAAGTCCGCCACCTACGCACGGCTGACCGGGGTAGTGTCAGTGCCCAAGATGTACAATACCGGAGATCTGGACGCTCCCTTCCCCCTGTTCGTAAAACCAGACCGGGGAGAAGGTTCCCGGGGCGCAAGGAAAATCCAATCAAAAAAGGAATGGGACACGGCGCTGGAAGCGGACTCCTCACTTCTTTCCATGGAATACCTGCCGGGGCCGGAATACACGGTGGACTGTTTCACGGATCGGCACGGCACGCTGCGTTATGCCGGGCCCAGGGAACGCGTCCGCACCGTAGGCGGTATCAGCATGCATACGCGGCCCACACGCGATGAACAGATGACCCGCGCGGCGCAGGCCGTCAACGAAGCCATCCCGATGCGGGGCGCCTGGTTTTTCCAGATGAAGCGCGACGGCGCCGGTCGTCTGACACTGCTCGAAGTGGCGCCCCGGGTCAGTGGCGGCATGGGGCTGTGCCGCAACCTGGGTGTTAATCTGCCGCTCCTAAGCGTCTACGACCGGCTTGGTCTGGATGTGGAACTGCTGGAACAGGCGCACGGCATTGAAATGGACCGGGCGCTGGCGTCGCGCTTCTTTACGGACCTGAACTATACGCACGTTTATCTTGACCTGGACGATACCCTGCTCAAGCCGGACGGTGTGGATCCCCTGCTTGGGGCCTTTCTCTTCCAATGCCGGAACCGGGGTGTTCAACTGCACCTGTTGACCCGCCATGCCGGGGATCTCGCGGCAACCTTAAAGAAGAACGCGCTCTCGGAAATGTTCGATTCCGTAACGCTCCTGGAACCGGGCACGTCGAAATCAGCGCACATACGCCATCGCCACGCCATCTTCATCGATGATTCCCACGCGGAACGCAAGCAGGTGCGCGAGGCAACGGACATCCCCGTGTTCGCGCCGGAAGCGATTGAATCGCTCCTCGACTGGCGGCGATGACGCCCGGGAATGCCGCCGGAATATTGTTTTGTTTACTCGCAAAGGAGAAGACTCAAACCGTGATGTTATTCCATAAGACACTTTCCCCTCATGCATGACAGTAAGGACAATATCATTCTTATCGGCATGCCCTGGAGCGGCAAAAGCACCACGGGGGTGCTGCTGGCGAAAGCGCTGGCCATGCCCTATGTGGACACCGACGTGCTGATCCAGGCCGCCCTGGGCAAAAAACTTCAGGACATTATTGATGCCGACGGCATGGATGCCCTGCGCCGGGTAGAAGAGCAACACCTGCTCAGCCTTCAATGCCGGGGGCATGTGATAGCAACGGGCGGCAGTGTCGTCTACAGCGATGCCGCCATGGGCCACCTTAAAAAATACGGCCGCTGTTATTACCTCCACCTGCCCCTGACCGTGGTGGAATCACGGGCCACCAATATCGAATACCGGGGGCTGGTGCGCGAACCCGGCCAAAGCCTCGCTGATCTGTACGCGACGCGGGAGCCCTTGTACCGGCGCTTCGCGGATGAAATCCTGAACTGCGGCACGCTTGACCAGGAAGGCGTCCTTGCGCTTCTGCTCGCGGCCATCAAGAAAACCTGAATCACTGCGTAAGAATGGGGCGTTGTTTTTTTACTCCACGGCATTTATGGAGTATGATGTTCTAATAAATAATGACCTTTTGTTCACCGAACGGGTCGAAAATGCGTTTCAAATATACAGAATAAACGCAGGTCCGACAATCTGGCCGGACACCGTGAAAGGATTTCAAGTGAAGAAGACCTATACGTTTCTGTTTTGCCTGGCAGTGGCGTCCTGCTGCGGAATGTCCGGCATGGCCGACGCCCAGATAGCGATTACTTCCGTTGAGATGCTCCAGCGCATCGGCCAGGACCCGGAGTATCCCCTCAATGGCTCTTATATCCTGACCCAGGACATTGACGCCTCAGAAACCCGTCTGTGGAATAACGGCGCCGGGTTCCTGCCCGTAGGCGCGTGGGTGGAGGACAATGATGCAGCGGGTTTCTCCGGCAGTTTTGACGGCCAGGGATTTGTCATCCGAGGACTGTTCATCCACCGCCCGGATGAACAGGGCATCGGTCTCTTCCGTTCCATCGCCTCATCGGGCGTTGTGGTGAATCTCGGGATTGATGGCGGCTCCATTACGGGCAGCCATTATGTGGGGAGCCTCGTGGGCGAAAACTGGTCCGATTCCGTCGCCGCCTGTTTTTCAACCGCCGCCGTCTCCGGCATCTCCCGCGTGGGCTGCCTTGCGGGCATTAACCGAGGCATACTGGACGCCTGTTACGCAACCGGTCCCGTTTCCGGCGATTTCTTCGTGGGCGGCCTGGCAGGCCGCAACTACAAGGGCACAGTACAGGAATGCTACGCTGCCGGACGAGTCTCCGGGTATACCTGGGTGGGCGGCCTGATTGGAGAAAGTTTCGAGGCTGAAGCCGTCGCCTGTTTCTGGGATACCACAACCTCCATGATTACCGTTTCCGGCGGCGGCACGGGCCAGCCCACCGAAGCCCTCCTGCGCCGGGAAAGTTATCTCGCCGCAGGTTGGGATTTTGAAGTCATCTGGGATATCGCCGAAAACCGGGGATACCCACGGTTGAAAAGCCTCTGGTAACAACGACGATACCATGTCCGCAATTGGCTCACGCGCGCGGAAGGATTGATGGCCATAATGGACATGGTGGACCGGGATTCAGAAGTCACCGTCCTTGTTGTCTTTTATGTCCTTTAAGTCCCATGGCTGAAAACGCCTTCAAATGTAATGGCTATTTTAAGAATCAATTAATTGCTGAGCCCAGTTGCATAATAGCGCGCGCCACGGCTTCACGATGCGCTTCAAGGGGCGCAGGATCCCAGGTAAATTCCGTGAGTGAAGTTGACACGGTATCGGGAACCTCCAACAACGCCCTGTAAAGCCGTGCCTCAGACTCGGAATGGTTCTTCTCGAAGGCCTCCACCAGGCCGCGTAATATCACGAAGTACTCATAATCTTCGATGCCGTCGCGCAGCATATCCAGCCGGATGGATCCCACAGGTACGTCAAACACAGGCCCGTCGGGGCGCCCGTCGGCGGCGGCTTCCGGCGGATAGAGGAACCGGCCGTCGCCGTTGCCCCAGGGGCGTCTGGCGCCTGCCGGGGTGCTGTAGCCGCTGACCCAGCCCATGGGATCTTTGTAGGGATTCTGAGGCGCATCGGGATAGGCGGCTTCGCTGGTCCAGTAATTGCTCTGCCAGATAAGAATGCCTTCAATCGACCGCTCCCAGGTCTGCCATAACCACACGCGCAGTTCCGTGCCGGGATGATCAATAAACAGGGTGGCGTAGGGCTGCTTGGGACCGGTGCAGATGTACCACCAGATTGTTTCCCCTTCGGCCTGGCGCCGCCGTGCCTTTTCGTAGTCGTAGTTGAACGAAACGGGACACCAGATGTTCGGCCCGCCGATCAGTTCCGGGGTAACCTCTTCGGTAAGCATGCGGTTCAAACCAGGGGCGGCCTCCTTCAACTTCCGGAACCCGTTCATGACAAAGGCGTAATCATCCGGTTCGGGCTCATCAAACCAGTAGATGAAGGACTCATCCAGCCATCCCTTTTCACGGAGATGCGCCTCGGCGGCGCGGCACCACGCCGTGAAAGCGATCTCATATTCCGGCGTGCCTTCACGGTGGCCAAGCAGTTCGGGCTCCCATCGTTCGTGAAAGGTACCTCCGCCCATGCCCGGCACGGGCAAGGAGAAACTGTTGAACCCGTATTTCTCAAAAGCGCGCGTCATGGCGGCGTCCCAGTTCGTCCAGTCGAATTCCGGGGTGAACATGACCTCCAGCGCCTCCTTGTCGGGAGGCGTGAACCTCTCGGAGATCAAGGACGCGCCGGACGCCACATCCGTCACCTGAACGTCGTCAAACCAGACCTCGCCCGTATAATGGCCGTCCTCCGCGTAGCGGGTCGCCCACAGGCGCAGCTGGTACTGAGACGCGCCCTCGGGGAAATTGCCTATGACCACTTCATACGGTTGCCAGGAACCGTCCCCCGTAATAACGATATCCCTGTTCTTTCCCGGCATCCAGTTGCCGGTGTCGTCATGATGCAGGATCGTGATGATGAATTCATGCCCCGGCACGCCCGTTTTATAGGTGAAAGCCACCCGAATGCCCTTTTCAGAAACTGGCAGTTTTTTGTCATACAGCGAGGAAACGCCCTCTGTTTCTGAATCATCCCGCAAAAGCAGGCAGGTATTTTCACCGTCCTCAGGGGATACGGCGCGCTGACCGCCCTGCCACAGGGGCAAATGCGGCCAGGAATAAACGATGGGATCCAGGACAGCGGGATTATAAATGGAAATGTGATGGTCGCCGAGAAGGGCGAGGTATTTCTCGAACACCGCGCGGCGGTCCGCTTCATCGCTCACATTGTGGTATTGGAACGCCAGGCTGGGGTCAAAGCCGAAAGCGGAAACGCAGGTGCTGCGGTCGGGCAGTGTAAAGTCAAACACTTCGACTTCCAGCGGTACCTCCGCATGCCACTCCCCGGCTTCCAAACGGATACTCCCCCGGTATTCGCCGGCAGGGGTATCGGCGGCGGCACGGATACGCACCCAGAAAGGCTGGTTCTCGTTCGCCGCCAGGTCAAGGGTACCCTTTAATGGCGGCAGCGGATCGGGCCAAGCCCCCGCCACGCCCACGGAATCGGTGGGCTGGTTCACCGGGACATAACCGACACGCAGCACCTCCACGGCCTCCGCGGGTAACACGGCGCCGCTGGCGCCTTCCAGTGGACGAGGCGACACCTGCAATGCCTGCAGGGGACGGGATGGACGCAAAACGAACTGGGCGGCCTCGCGCTCATTGCGTGCAACCCGGATACGCACGGCGTCCTTTTTCTCCCGGGGCGCGGGACGGGTGCGGCTGACCTTCCACCCGGAAGAGGCCCACCACAAGTTAACCTCGTCTGAATCATCCGGAAGGGTGTATCCGTAACGCGCCTCATTCAGAATGGAGACGTTCAGCGTGGTTTCAGCCCGATAGCGGGTGACTCCGCCCAAGGCAAAGGAAAGCGTGGTTTCTCCCGCGCCAAGCGGGGCACAAGACAGTTCCATATCCACGGCAACCGGCGTACTGTCTGCGGACACCGGCGGCAGTTGCGCCGTGGCAAGGCGCGCGTTTTCCGACCCCGTCGCACCAGAAGACAAGACCAAATACGGCTCAACCGACAAAGACGTTTCAGTAAGATTGGCCGCGCTAAAACACAGTTTTTCCGCACCGCCGCCGTCTGGATTCTCAAAACCATGGAACGCCATCTGCACACGTTCATCAGGCTCCATGACCGCCACAAACCGTGTTTCCCCTTGTAAATCGCCGGGTGCACGGTCCAGAACGGCGCGGTAGGCATATCCGTAAACCTGCAAATTCACCGTCCCGTCGGGATTTTCCGGCGAGGACACGCCCCGCAACCGCACAGTCACCTCTTCCGCTGGGAAAAGTGTCTCCGGCAGGGCCGCACGCAGCGTACCCTCCCCCGTCAGCGTTCCTATGGAAACCCACGCCTCTTCACCTGGGCGGCAGGCCTCAACAGCAAGCGTTCCTTCTACATAATAACCGATGGTGATTTCCACCTCCGCGGACACTTGCGCTTCCCCGCCCACCTGGTGGGCATAAATGACCTCGCTGTTCCGTGCGAACACCCACCTCGGTTTGTTGAACTGGCAGGCATGCTCGCGAAGGGGCCTGGCGAAATTGCATGCCGGACTGTCCAGGGGCGCTGTGAAGGTGTAGACGTTTCCCTCTATATTCTCCGCGTCACCGAGCTTTATTAGGCCCCGGCGGCGGTATACAGGTTCCACGGGAACCAGTGCAATATCATCGAAGGCAATCACACCATCCGCCTCCCACTGGCCAAAACGCAACCGGCTGTCAAGTGGCGAGGCAGGCGCCATGAAGTAGGAGAAATAACGTTTCCATTCAGAAGTGACTTCATAGAGATCGCGGTTACAGAAAGCGGGCCCCGATACGGGCGAACCACCTGAACCTCCCACCCGTTTCGCCTGAAACGAGAGCCGGTACACCCGCCCGGGCTCGAAGACCATTGGATTGGTATACCACGCGTTGGAGCTCTGCGAATGGGGCACGCCGGTGACATACACCGCACGGCTGCCTTCGGCGGCATCATCGGTAACGCCGCCCTCGCCGCCGGACAGATGCCAGCCATCGGGGACAACCTCACCGATCTCAAAAGAAGGATTCGGCACCGACTGTGCCCACAGGCTTGTCATTCGACAACAAACGGACACGATAAGACACGATAAAAAGAAGCGTTCACTTCTCATGGTTGCCTCGTTTTCCTAACCGATCCCGTGCGGACGATACCGACCCGGTATTGGTTCTGTGGTAAAAAACTTCATCCCGTATTATTGATTAATGGACCTGTCTATTCTGAAGGCAAACATATAGTATTGTCAATATCGATATATTACATATTGCCGGATGAGGTCTTTTTTTTGCCTATAGATTGAAATTTCCATCTATCTGTAATTATGATTACGACTCAAGTAGAGACAGGGTAAGATCCCACACACAATTGAAGGAGAGCCCATGCGTTCTTTCTGCGCCGTCGCAATAGTCGTGGTCCTGGTCGTTTCCGGCTGCAACCGTTCCCCTGAAGACGGACCGGGAGGGCTTACCGAACAGGATTTCGTGAAAATATCCGAAAACGGGCTTGACGAGCAGGACCATGCCCAGGACCAGAACGATTACCCCTGGTCCATGGAATATTTCGCTCCGGACAACGCCTCAAATACCGGCTATCTCTATGTGGGCACGTGGAACCGCGTCCAGCAGTGGAAAGGTTTTCAGCCGGACAGGCGGTCCGCTTACCCGGAAATCCGGCGGTATCGGCCTGATATTTCCCCGTCCACCTGGGAAACCGTGCTGGACACGCGCGAAGAAGACTTGGACGACCATACCCGCCCCCACGGGTTCCGTTCCATGAAGGCCTATCGGAACGCCTCGGACGGCCGTCTTTATTTATATGCAGGCGGTCGCGGTGACACCACCTCGCTGTGGCGCTCGGAAACGGGCGAACCGGGAACGTGGGAGCAGTTCTGGGCGGTAGACCAGGTGGGTTCCATCCGGGGCATGACCGTCCATAACGGCCTGCTCTACATGTCCTTCTATAACGATTACAGCATGGTGGACAAAGACGCGGAAGGCGGCGTAGGCATGATATTGGCCACGGACGGCGCGCGGGTCTGGACGGTACTGCAGGACGGCTTCGGGAACAAGCGCAACGTGGGTATCTTCACCATCGAATCCTTCAACGGCTGGCTCTACGCCGGAACGCACAACCCGCTGCAGGGCGCCCAGGTCTGGAAACTGGAGGGGCCCGATCCCGACGCGCCGCCGGTAAAAATCGTCGACGGCGGCGGCCCGCGCTGGCTGAATGAGTCCTTCCTGACCATGCAGGAATGGAACGGCCACCTGTATGTGGGCGCCCAAGCCAGTTTCCTCATGCGCATGCTTGTCGGCCTCAAGGCGGCGGACGTCATACGCATTGACCGCGATGACAACTGGGAGGCGGTCACAGGACGCCGTTCAATTGCCGGGGAACGCAGCGGATTCGGCGAACCCAGCAACGCCTACATCTGGTCCATGTGCGAACATGACGGCTGGTTTTATGTCGGCACCTACGACATTATGCCCGGGCTCACGTACATGCTGACCCACCCCGGCTTCGTGCTCGGCATCATGGGTATCGACTGCACGCGGGACGATCCCGAGGACAAGCTGTTGCTCCTGACCAGCACGGAGATGGTCTTCTGGCGGAAAAACGCCGGCGCCGACCTCTATAAAACCCAGGACGGTTACACTTGGTACGCCGTCAATCTGGACGGCATGGGCAGACACAACAATTACGGCGTGCGAAATATGAAATCCGTGGATGGCCAGCTGATCCTGGGTCTGTCCAATCCCTATGACGGGCTGGAGATGTGGGCGGGCGGAACCCGGACGGCTCGATAGTACCCGAATGAGCCCCACCGCTATCCGGAACCTGTTTGATAATCGTCGAAATATAGAAAGCGTCATTTCTTTCGCTGATAAAATATCAGCAGAGCCCCGGGCCTTTCCGCAATCTCGACAGGAAGCCCTTTGCCCATAAGAAGATCACCGGACAGTTCACAGGTGGCTTCCGGCTTGTCCGCGTCGGTAATCGTATAAAACGCCTCACGCTCCAGACCGCGCAATACAATGTCGGCGGCACGGTAGATGCTCTGCTCGCGGCGAAACATCTGCACCATCCCCTCCCCGGTCTCCGGCCGGTGGAACTGCCACCCGATCCACGCATCCGGTTCAAGGCTGTAGGGTGTGAGGGGATAGTAATCTCCGGCATAGTTGGGCGCCGCTTCTTGCCACTGCGCGATCAGCCGGCGCAGTTCCTCATAGTCCAGGTCGGTTCGACGCGCGTCCCAGAGGCAGTTCGGGTAGGGCGTCATCATGCTGCGGAACAGATAGGCATCCGGTTCTTTCACCCCCGTGCCGTGGAAAGGTATCCAAGAAGAGATGCCGTAAGTGCATCCCTGCGTGCCGATAGGCTCCAGGATATAGTCGGTGCGCCAGAGGGGTACGGAAAGCCGGAGGGTTTCCAGGTCGTTGCGGCGGCCGCCGCTGGCGCAGGTGTCAATGCGCAGTCCGGGACGGCGCCGGAGCAGTTCATCCCAGAAGGCGAGATAGCCGGTGACATGCCCTATCTCCGTGATACCCTGGCGGTCAGGCGCATCCGCGCCACGCCAGTAGTCAAGCGGATCCATATTAAAATCCTGGCGATACAGGTCTATGCCCTGGTCCGTCAGCAGCTGGTCCACATGGTCCACCAGCCATTGCCAAGCTTCTGAATTGCCCAAATCCAGAAGTTTCTGGCCACCGTCGGCGCCAAGCAGCCATTCGGGATGGGTATCATACAGCCAGGTGCCGGGCGTCACCCGTTCGGGTTCAAACCATAAAATGGTATCAATGCCTTTCTCGCGGGCATGGTCCGTGATGGATCGGAGTCCCCGGGGAAACCGCTTCGTGTCCACTTCCCAGGTGCCCGTGTTGGGCCAGCCGGAGGCGTTGAAGTACCAGCCCGCGTCCATCCACCAGTAGTCAATTGGAATGCGTTCCTCCACGTAGCGGTCAATGAACTGGAACTGGCTCGCTTCATCAGCGGTTACCATCTCACCAAAGAAATGGGAGGAACACCCCGCAAGGTGCGTGGGGCGGAGTTGGCCGTTGGGACGGGGCACATTGTGGGCGATCATCCAGCGGCGCCAGGTATTCTGCGATTCCACACGGTCTCCCCTCCAGAATTGCAGCACGATGAGCGGCGAGCGAACCTCCTCGCCGGGATGCAGGGTAAAGTGCGTCAACTCTTGTCCCGCGGCAATACGAAGCCCCGTGCTGTCATCCCGGGTGAAGGAAGCGCTCCACTGGCCGGGCCAGCCGATCACGGCGATAACCCCTCCGCCCGGCCATTCCAGATTGAAATAGGGAAACTCGCCATTGCTGCCGCGTCCGCCCGCCGATGCCAGGCGCTTTTCTTCACCCGCTTTCAGGATGGATACATGGGGTTCATAGTCGTTCGCCGCGCAGATACTGCCTGTGTGGTGGTGCAGGGTAAACTCACCGGACCGCGCGAAGCGGGCATAGGTCTCATCCGGCAACCGTGCAAAACCGGTATCCAGCGCCCGGATATCGGACAGGATGGGCGTGTCCTTTTCGCCTGTATTTTTAAAGTGCAGTGTCCATTCGATGGTGGGGAAGTCCGTATATTCCACGCCAACGCAGCGTACTTCGAGACCGGTTTCCGGGTCAAGATATTTCAATTCATGACCTGCGCGGGATTCGTCTATCTTTGAGGTAGTTGCCTCTTTGGAAAAGCGGGACATCATTCCAGAAAAGGGTATGCCGTCATACAGAAAAGAAAACGGGGGGGCTCCGTCCACTGGCATAGCACACAGGGCCTCTTCCGGCGCTTCCCGAACAGGCATGTCACCCAACCGGAGGATACGTCCATCCTCCAAGGTGACCTTGGCCTCCGCCCAGACGGCCTGGTCACAGGCGATTCCATCCCCCCCGTCGGTGACGTGCAGGTAAAATTGCGTGGCGCCATCAAGGGCTGCCGCTACAGGGAGCGGGGTCATGCCCTCACGCACCACCGGAGAGGTGAAAAGATCCTTGTGGTCCCCGGCGGCCACGAAAAAAATGACACTGCCCCGCCCCCCACGCGTCTGGTCATTGGTATCAACCCCCACCAGGGCATGGAACATCTTTCCCGGTCCCGGCAGCGTTACCAGCACCTCGGCAGGCGCATGGGTGAAAAGGCCGCTGCCATAGACACTGGCGCCCAGCGTCAAGGGACGATCCACCCGGCAATTCTGCCATACAATATCGAAATGGGAAAGTATCGTCAGGCTGCCGGCATCATCAGCGGAAACCGCCTCTCCGAACTTTGCTTCTACCCACGCCCCCATGTCGGCCATCTCCGCCGGACTCGAAACTGCCCGGGAACCGGTCATGCATGAAAAGAAGGCCAGAAGTATCAATAAATGTTTCATGGAGCGCTCCTTGTCTGGAAAATGCTACGGTTGAAGCCGAGAAAAAAACGGCCCGGCGAATTGGTTTCATCCGATGCCGGCGGGGCACATCCACAGGCGTGTGATTCCCTGGCAACAGTATACGCTCTCGTGCCGGCGGCGTCCCAATAGTAGAACCATCCCCAAATGAGAAGACAAAAAAAAGGATGGTAGGGCAAATCGCATCTGTATTAAGCAGCAAAACAGCCGAAACGTGTGAAGGCCCCTTTCACCCCACTGATCAGTGATATTTTCCCTTTTTGTTCTATACGGAATATACTGTTCCTGCTTTCAAGCACGGCGTATGCGTTCAAAGTGTCCCGCACAAAGGGATAACCCTTATCCTGGAGAATCCTATATGAGACAAATAGTTACTGTACTCGCCGCATGTTGTATTTTCGGATGTGCAACTGGGAATGCGGCAAAATCCAGCGAGGAGATTCCTCTGTCCTCTGAAAAGGCACTGGTATACGGGACAACCGCCGTCCCGGCCGCGAAAGAACCGATTCCCCTATCTTTGGGGCCCCATCTGTTCCTGGATGATTACCTCATCGCGTCCGGCACCAATGTCACGCGTGTCGTACAGATCCCGGAACGGAACCCCGCCATCCCGAATCCAATTGTCACCGGCGAGGAGGACGGTTGTTTTCAGCCGTATATGACCATCCTCCGGAATAATCAGACAGGACGATTCCGCCTCTGGTACGGGAGCCGTAATCAGGATCTTTCCGAGGTCGTTTCTCGCATCGGGTATATGGAGTCGGCGGACGGCATCCACTGGGAACGTCCGCACCGCATCCTGCCGGACCCGGGGCCCATTCAGTTCGGCTGTAGTGTTGTGGACCGGGGGCCCGCAAGCACGGACCCATCGATACGCTACACCTTTGCCTGGTGGCACGGCGGCGGGTTGCGCCTGGCGATCTCCCCCGATGGCCTGACCTTCACGCCCGTGTCCGAGGAGCCCCTCATCCCCCACAACCATGATATTACGGGCCTCTTTTTCGATACGCTCCGCAACCGGTACGTGGCCACGATCTCCGTGTATCGCGGCGGCAAGACCTGGGAAGGCGACCGGCGCATCACCATGCACAGTTTCAGCACCGACCTGCTCCAGTGGACACAACCGCATCATGTGCTGGTACCCGATTACAGCATTGACGAGGGGGAACTGCAATTTTACGCCATGGACGGTTACCTGCAGCGGGGCAGGCTCACCATCGGCATGGTCAAGGTACTCCGGGACGATCTGGAGGCCGACACACCGCCCGACCCGCCCGAAGCCTATGGTGTGGGCTATACCACGCTGGCCTGGAGCCGGGATGGCGAGACCTGGACCCGCGACCCGGAACCCTTCTTCCGGCCCGACCCGCAACAAGGGACTTGGGACCATGCCCACGCCTGGATTGACGAGCAACTCCCCGTGGACGATGAAGTCTATCTCTATTATGGCGGCTATGCCCGGGGACATAAGGTAAACCGCTTCGAGGAACGGCAGATCGGCCTGGTGAAAATGAAGCGGGACCGCTATGTCGCCCGGGCGGCCTCGAACGGCAAGGGAGAACTGCTCACCCCGCTGCTGCAGTTAACCGGTAAGACACTCTCGGTAAACGTCAACGCCAATGGTGGAATGCTGCGCGCGGAACTACGTGACGTGACGGGAACGCCCCTTCCCGGATTTGGGTATGACGACTGCGCCCCGATCACCACCGATACCGTTTCCACGCCGGTTGCCTGGACAAAATCTATCGATAGCCTCGCCGGCCAAACCATTCAGCTCGCCTCTGCTTTGGAACATGCCTCCCTGTTCGCTTTTTACCTGGAATAGCGAGCAGACCATGGTTCGTACCTGAATTACCCAAGGTGTGGCAGACATTCCTGTCTGCCTTTCTTCTTTCGGGCAGACAGGAATGTCTGCCACACCTTTTACCGTCTGCAGCAAAAAAGTTTCTGCAGGGTTTGGAGTAATTTCTATTTGTTCCAATCCTGTATTTTTTGGGGAAACCGTATGCATCGCCCCCACGTTCGAATGTGGGGCTTCAGGTATCGAAAAATCATATCAGAGTCCTTCATAATATAGCGGGAATTGAATAGGCCGGCTATTAGATTTGGAGTACACCATTTTAGTACTTACGAATCATAGTTGAATTTAAGGAAATCGCAAGGTATTATTGAGCATAGATTTATAGTAGGATTTTGTTTTGGACCAATCCTAAAACACAAAAAGTCTTTGGCGGTTACTGA
>JAAYBJ010000051.1 GCA_012730105.1 Candidatus Hydrogenedentota bacterium | reverse complement strand
TCGCCGAAGGCTACACGGCGCACGGTGAAGGTCGCCGTGGCGCTTTCACTGCCGTTGCGGGCGATCACCACGCCTTCGTAGACCTGGATGCGCTCCTTTTCACCTTCAACGATGCGGAAGTGCACACGGACCGTATCGCCAATGTTAAATTTCGGCAGTTCTTCAGCTGATTTGCGAAACTTATCCGCATATTCCTGCACCACATTCATGGTTCATTCTCCTCTTCGGGTATTCCTGTTTTCCTGCCGGTATCGGCAAGACGTTTCAACATTTCTTCATCTAAATTCGCAAGCAGGTCGGGCCGGCGCGTCCTGGTGACGCGTAACGCTTCCCTACGTCTAAAGCGTGCAATCGCGGCGTGGTCGCCGTTCAACAATACCTCGGGCACGGCCGCGCCCCGGAAAACGGGGGGGCGGGTGTACTGGGGCGGTCCGAGAAGCCCGTCGTAAAACGAATCGGTTTCCACGGATTCCCAGTTGCCGACGACGCCCGGCAGCATGCGGCTTACCGCCTCCACGACCACCAGCGCGGCCGTCTCGCCGCCGCTCAGCACATAATCGCCGATCGAGATCTCATCGCTGACCAGCATCTCCGAGACCCGCTCGTCCACGCCCTCGTAACGGGCGCAAATAAGCACCATGTCCTGCCAGACGGCCATTTCCCGGACCAACGCCTGGTCCAGGCGCCGTCCGCGGGGGGTCAACAGGACCACATGACGCAGCGAGTTTTTTTCGATTAAACTTTCCACGGCCGCACACAACGGCTCACATTTCATCACCATCCCGGCGCCGCCCCCATAAGGGGCGTCATCCACGGTACGATGACGGTCCGTCGCGAAATCGCGGGGATTCACCAGCGACACGCTCATCAGGCCGTTGTTGACGGCCCGTCCCAGCACACCCGCGTGCAATGCCGGCTCGATCAATTCCGGAAACAATGTGAGGACATCAATCCTCATACGACGCTCCCGCGGTATCTCCGCCCGACGCGTTCAAGCATCCGGGCTTGCATCATCAATCACCAGAAACGGGTCCGGATCCGCAACGTGAACCAAACCACGGTTCCGGTCAACACCAGTAAATACGGCATCCGTAAACGGCAGGGCGGCGATCCGCCCGTCCGTCATCTTCAGTCGCACCGCGCCGCCCGCCGGCGTCTCAATCACTTCAATGATATCGCCCAGCAGTTCGCCGGTGGCCAGGACAATGCGCAACCCCGTCATTTCTGACAGGCCGGGCAATCCATCCGGCCGGGGCGCACGGAGGGTTTTGGGTATCATGACGCGGGCATGGCCGAGTTTCTCAACCATGTCCCGGCTCAATCCGGGCGTAAAGGCCACCCGCACCAAGCCGCGCATCATGTGCATTCCGGCAACCCGGGCGCAAAAAGGCGCGCCGGACCCGGCACATAACCAGAAACGATCCCTGGATTCAAATTCATGGAGGCAACCCGCCGCGGGCTTTACGCGCGCACTGCGCCGCGCCGCATCCACGGCGACTACCTGTCCAATTTCCAGCCAGGCATTCTCCATTACTGCTGCTGGGACGGGTTGATGATTTCCAGCCCGACCTGCGTCTGCGATTTGGTCGCCGATGCAAACAACAACGTACGAATTGCCTTGGCTGTGCGGCCGTTACGGCCAATAATACATCCCATGTCGGACTCGTCCACGGTCAGTTGGACCGTCTGCCCGGCATCGCCTTCGATAAGGCGCACCTGAACCGATTCCGGATGGGTGACCAGCTTCTTCGCGATAAACTCCACTAATTCCCTGGCAGCCATTACGCTTGTTCCGTTCCGGTCTCTTCCGCAGCCGGTTCCGCGACTGGTTCCGCAACCGGCTCAGCGGCATCGGCTTCCTCAGGAACGGCCGTGTCCTGGGCTTCAACGACCGGTTCTTCCTTTTCGCGCGGCGGGGGAGGGGCGTTATACCCTTTGTTCTCCACAACACCGCCTGTGATACTCGCGGTAGTGGCCTCGGGGCGCGTTCCATCATGGTAGTGCTTCAATACGCCCGTTTTGCTCATGATGCTACGAGCGGTATCGGACAGCTGAGCGCCCTTGGCCAGCCAGTCGAGGGTTTTGTGAACGTTCACTTCGCTCACGGGCTCGGGTAACGCGGCCGGGTGATAAAAGCCGAGGGTGTCCAGGTCGCGCCCTTTACTGCGGACCCGCGAATCCTGCACTACAATACGGTAGAAAGGCTTGCCTTTGCGGCCGCCCCGTTTTAAACGAATTTTAGTCGCCATAAGTGTCCTCTCCGTGGACTGAACCACGCAATAATGCCAATGCGATACATAAAATGCCCCATTCCCGCGGAATGCCTGCTACCTGCATTCCGTAGGAAACCGGCAGGAATATGTTAAAAGCCCGGAAGCGGGGGCATGGGACCGCGGGGTATACGGCCGTGCTTCTTGCCTTTGCCGCCTTTCATGGCTTGTTTCATCATCAATTTCATCTTTTGAAATTCTTTGAGCAACGCGTTGACGTCCTGAACGGAAGTGCCGCTGCCGTCCGCAATGCGCCGGCGCCGGCCGCCGTTAATCAGGTTCGGGTTGCGCCGTTCCTTGAGCGTCATGGACAGAATAATCGCCTCGGTGTGCTTCAAATCATCCTCGGCCATATCCATGCCCTGGGGCAGCATCTTGTTGATGCCCGGGATTTTCTGGAGCAGGTCGGACATGTTGCCCATTTTTTTCAACTGCCGCATGTGGTCCAGGAAATCTTCCAGGTCCCAGTCGCCTTTGCGCATCTTCTTCTGGAACTGGACCGCTTTTTCCTGGTCCACCACCTGCTGCGCCTTCTCAACAAGCGAAACGATGTCGCCCATGCCGAGAATCTGTCCGGCCATCCGTTCGGGATGAAAGGGCTCCAGTGCCTCGAGGCGCTCGCCCACGCCCACGAACTTGATAGGGCATCCGGTCACCTCGATAAGGCTTATCGCCGCGCCGCCGCGGGCATCACCGTCCATCTGGGTCAGTATGACGCCCGTAAGCGGAAGCGCCGCGTTGAACTGGCGCGCCGAATTCACGGCGTCCTGGCCCGTCATGGCGTTCGCCACAAAAAGAATTTCGTGCGGATTCAACTGTTCGGCAATCTGGCGCGCCTCGAGCATCATGTCCTCATCCACGTGAAGACGCCCGGCCGTATCCAGGATCACCGTATCACAACCGCGCAGGCTCGCCTCGCCCCGCGCCATCAGGCACGTTTCCACGGGGTCGGCATGTTCGCCGAGACTGAACATCTCGGCGCCCGCTTGCTGCGCCACAATCTCCAACTGTTTGATGGCCGCCGGACGGTATACGTCCGCGCCCACCAGCAGGGACTTGTGCCCCGCTTTCTTCAGGTGCACGGCCAGTTTGCCCGCGCTCGTCGTTTTGCCCTGGCCTTGAAGGCCGACCATCATGATGATTGTGGGGGGCTTGGAAGCCCGCGCCAGGGGCGCGTTCTTCTCGCCCATAAGTTTCACCAGCTCATCATGGACAATCTTGACGATCTGCTGGCCCGGATGAATGCTCGCGAGCACTTCCTGTCCGAGCGCCGCTTCCTGAACGTCGGCAATAAATTTCTTGACGACCTGTATGTTGACATCCGCTTCAAGCAGCGCGTTGCGTATCTGCTGCAACGCTTCGCGCATATTCGCCTCGGTCAGGCGGCCCTGACCGCGAATATTCTTGAACACAGATTCAAGGCGTTTTGCCAGGTTCTCAAACATAAAATTAAGTGGCCTGTATTCTTTTGGTTACGTCATCGCGAGGCTCTTTTATACATCCAAACCGACAAAACAACTGCCGTCACAAGGGATATACCCGTGTAAAATTCGCCCGGAACTGGACGCGGAAAACACGTTCCCCAAGATATGGAACGTTGGAACGGTTAGGCCACGCGCGTTCAGTGCTGTGCACTTGCCTCGCACATGAGCACTAAAGTTTAACAAAAAAAGCCCATCCACGTCAAATTAAAGAAAGTCTATACAGGCCTGTGGCTTTGTTCTCTTTTGAGATAATCACACATAGGTCTTGACAAGAACGGGAACAGGTTACTGACGTTGTTTCTCCCGTTCCGGGTAATAGTCCGGATTGGGGGGGGCGGTGACAGTATACTTATCTTACCTCTCTTTTGCCCTTCGGGCCGGGCTTTTGGTAGTGCAGAGTGCGCCCGCAAAGGGAATCAACATGAGAAATAAACGCGGTGTCGCCACAGGGTCGGCCCGTCCGTTGGCATCGATGCAGACGCGACAGAACACCCTCTTCCTCCTCCAGGCAGAGAAAAGAGTTTATGTTTCGGTTTTTAAACAGTTCCATTGCCGCTGAATTTAATAAAGATTCTTTTATGGGACTTCATTCGCGGTTTGTTCGTTGGTTTCCTCGGGAGTTATTTCAGGAATTTCTTCCAGAGGCGGTTTGGCGACAACCGGCCCGAATCCGCGGGCAATCAGGGCGATACGCTTTTTCTCGGGATCCAGGATGCAAATTTGGTCTTTTCCAAGTAAAAAAACACCATAATCACCGGCAATATCAGTGCCATTTCGAACTGGCCATTGTATAAAGGGCGTTTGTACTTGATAGATGGTATAGAAACTTCCTTCAGGGTACAGGGTAAAGCCACTTTGCTTCTCTGCAGAGGTGTGGGGTACAGACTTGACTTGGTATACAAGCAAGGGTGGCCAGTACTCTGAAAAGAATATCCACTTTGTTGTATTACCAAAACTTCTGAAATTTCCATGGTCCCTATCGGTATTTGTATCCCAATACCCTTTATAGACGCCGTCCCATAGAGCAACTGCCGATTGAGGGGAAAAGTTTTCACAGAGCAGCCTTGTCTTATACACCCCATCAACATTCATTAGAACATACAAATCAAACCCGCTTTCCCAACAAACGCGCGAAACGGTCTTATGGCCCTCTTTCTCCTTTCCTTCCTGTATTTCTTCAACAACTTTTCTTGGATACGCGCACAAACGATCCGGTACACCATCCATGTCAAGCGTTGCAACCACTTCTTTGTTATTGCCGGTCAAATCACTTCTTAGGACATATTTTCGATCCTGAGAAATGTAATACAGATCGTAATCCTCTTTAATTTCAAAGCTGGATGCCGGGACTACCTCTAACTCTGTAACCATGTTCATTACGTAATCTGGAGAATACCAATAAAAGAGCAATGTATACGAGATGCCGTGTGCGATAAGTATTGTTGCTACTGCTTTCGGAATCAGCCATTTCCGCCCGTATAGAGCCACAAGGAAAAAGGGGAACTCAATGATCATGGTCAGTACAAAAGTAACATATACCATGGTCCAGAATGCAGGTATCAGATTTTCAATGGTTACATCACCCATGATTTGGGCGGCATACCGATTTTTGACAAACAACATGCCAAGCCATGCGGAGGTAACGTTGGCGGCAATCATAGAAATGAATATTCGAAAGGTTCCTGAGCGTAGTCTCCATACTCGGAAAAGTATATAGAGCAAAAGCCCCTCTCCCAGCCCTATTGTCCATGTCAGGAGCACAAAATGAATACCAAATTGATAGAAGATGGCCGCTCCGGCGTTCGCACAGGCGATAGATGGCAATATCACAACCATACCTGTAATCAACAACAATGGCCCAAAGCGTATCATCGTTACTCCCAAATCGTTTATTACTATTGTCTTGGATCGCTCAGGGTAAAGAGACGTACGCCTGAAGCGCCTGTAGAATTTCAGTGTCTTTGTCCGTGGGCCAATCCGGCAACACTATGGGGAAGATGACCCCCAGTTGCGACCAATCTTCGCCGATATATTCCAAGAGGGTTTCCTCTTCGGTGACTTGCACGGTGGGGTCCGCGCCCAGGGGTAGCAAGAAGTTTACCAAGTCGAGATTGCCTTGGGCACACGCCATAATCAACAACGAATCCAGAAACTCATCTTCCGTGTATTCCCAATCCATGCAAGCATATTTCAGACACACATAGAACGAACTGTTGAAAAAGTTGCGCATCAAGTTTATCCAACCTTGATATTGTGTCTTATCCTGGAGTAACTCAGTAAAGAATTCCTCTGCTGTAAATAAAAGTGAAAAAGACGGATGCTGGATTGCAGCCGCGAAAAGCGTCAGGTCACTATTTTCCAAGGCGTACCAACTAAGTTGCTCCATTACTTCCCTGCGTATGGCCGCACCGGAAGCCAGTACGTTCATTATACCGCTTAC
>JAAYBJ010000050.1 GCA_012730105.1 Candidatus Hydrogenedentota bacterium | reverse complement strand
CTGACCGCCTCGATCCGGGAGATGTCGGGCGTATTCGGAATACCGTCTTCCAGCTTTACCGCGTCATATAACATCCACGAACCCGATGTTGTAATCAGTTCAATCTGGTTGGCGCCTTCCACCAGCCAGTCGGCGGGAAACAGAAACGACTGGCGGGAGGGTTTGCCAGCCTTGGGATTTGTGAGGGCGTCATCGTTGCCACCGCGCGGCAACTGTGCCGTATCGCAAGCCCGGCCGTTTACCGTTACCGCCACAGAAGGTGGCGCCCCCCCATGAGTGGAGGTCAGCGCCACCATCAGGCGGCAGGCCGTTTCGGGCAAACGATCCAGGGCGAACAGCACCTTAAAAGAATGGGACTGGTTGCCGGACCACGCATCCGCCGGACCCGGGTGGATATAAGGCCAGTCCCTGGCGGGATCGCTTGTGCCAATGGTAAATGCAACGCCTTGAGAAAAGGTCGACGCGAAATCCTGGTACCGGCCCGCCAGCGCGAACTCCCCATAGTCTGCGTCCAGACTGCCGATGCGCCACAGTTCCACGGCCTGTGCCGTTGGAATACTGTACAATAACCCGAACGCCAAAAGTGACAAAGCAACGGGGATACGCATAGAGGGAACCTTTATGGAAGAGTGTTTTATCCTGAAAGCCTATATTTTAAACCGACAGCCCTATTGTATAGGTAGAAGAAGTTGCTTTCAATTCAAATCCCTTATTGATACTAATTTTATCAACCCATCTTCTAATTTTAGCTGAGGACAGATCGTGCCTCATGATATCACCTGTCTGCCACCGGGGGAGTATAGCAAGCAAAAGAGTTATTTTTGAAAATAGCAGCATCCGTTTTTTGGGTTTCTTACACTTTTTTGTTCTTAATGCTTTTTCTTTTTTTCTTATCCCTACGGCGAAGGTTTTTAGTGAGGCTGTCTTTCGAACCCATACTACACGATATGGGGGATTTATTCTTTACAACAAGTCGTATATAGTTTTACCTGCCTTGGCGCCGTACCTATTACCCCACGCCACTTCTTGACATCCGACAGGTTAATTGTTGACAGGACGAACAAAATCTTGCTTTTTTTTCGGTAATATGATAGTCTAACAAAGTTGAAAAGTCGGCTATCCTGTAACGGGCGTAGTGTGGTGATACTGCCCCGGGGCAGGGGAACACAGGTGGACGGTATGTACGAAGCATTTTATGGATTGCGGGAACGTCCCTTTAATCTGACGCCCGATCCAAAATATTTGTACCTGAGCGAGAAGCACAAGGAGGCTTTCGCGCACCTGCTCTACGGCATCAAAAACCGTAGCGGTTTTGTGATGATTACGGGGGAAATCGGCACGGGCAAAACCACGCTGTGCCGCAACCTGTTGAATCAATTGGACTCGGAAACGGAAATCGCCTTTATTTTCAACCCCTTCCTGAACAGTGTTGAATTGATGAAAAAGATCAACCACGAGTTCGGGATCGTTTCCGATTCAGACACCCTGTTAAGCCTGACCGAGGAGTTGAACGTCCATCTTCTGAATTCCGCGGCCCACGGCAAGCGTTGCGTTCTGGTCATCGACGAAGCCCAGAACCTGTCCCCCCAGGTGCTGGAGCAGATACGCCTGTTGTCCAACCTGGAAACGGACACGGAGAAACTGCTGCAGATTATCCTGATCGGCCAGCCCGAGCTGGCGGAAAAACTGCAGATGCGGGAACTGCGCCAGTTGAACCAGCGCATTACGGCGCGCTACCACCTGAAACCCCTCAATGCCCTTGAAACGCTGCAATATATTGCCTACCGCATTCATGTGGCGGGCGGTCGCAAGCGCATCAATTTTACTAAACGGGCCGTAAAACAGGCCTATAAACTGTCGGGTGGCGTGCCGCGCATGATCAACGCCATTTGCGACCGTGCCCTGCTCATCGGGTATACCCGGGAACAACATGTCATTAATGTCCGGGTGGTGCGGAAGGCCATGCGTGAGATACGGGGAGAACGTGTCGTCGCGCCCAAAGACAAGACATCCCGTTGGCAGCGCTGGCTGCCCGCCCCGTCACTGGCCGCGTTGCTGCTGCTGGGTGTCGGGCTGGCCTGGTATATGGCGGGTCCGCTGGACCGCTTCGCACAGGAATTGAGTTTGTTTAACCGGCTCCTTTCCGGGAACACTCCTCAGGAGGAAAGCGGCGCCTTGGGGGCGGGCGGTTCCCAGGTGACCGCCGAGAGCGTCGATGGCGCGCGGGAAGCGGACCGGGAGTCGTTCCCCCCGGCGGGCGGCGCGCTTCATCTCGTCATGGAGCGCCTGAATGCCGCCGGCACGGTCCGAACGAGCGAGGCCCTGGCGCCGATACTGGAAAGCCTGACGCCGGAAAGCGCGCTGCGCGGGGGTATGGACGCGCTGGTATCCTTGTGGAACCGGGATCTTGCCGATTCCTATCCCGAGGACGATTCGGCGGCGGCGCTGATCACCTGTTTCAAGCAGCAGGGCCTCGATTGCGAGCCCTTGTCTCCGGATTTGGACCAGATTTGCGCCATCAATCTGCCGGGTTTGACGAGGATGCATTCCGGTGAAAAAGCCCTTTGGATCGCGCTGCTGCGCATGGATGAGCGCGGCGTGACCCTGCTCGCGGAAGCCAACAAGCGGGTAACGGTTTCTTACGACGAATTTAACAAGCATTACGCCCGGGAAATGCTGGTACCCTGGCAGGACCCCGCCCCGGACGCGTCGATAATCATCTCGGGGCAGCGCGGCCCATCCGTGCTGGCGTTGAAAGAACAGCTGCGTGGCTTGGGGCGCCTGGATGCCGAAAATACGAACGATGTGTATGACCGTGAAACGGAAAATGCCGTGCGGGCCATTCAAACCGAGACAGGATTGAGCACGGACGGCAAAGCGGGACGCCAGGTGCGCCTGGCCCTGCACAGCTGGCAGTCGAGTACGCCAACCTTGCGGCCGGGAGGCGGACAACCTCCGGTCATAAAACAATCGGGCATCAATCAGGCCGGCAGCAAACGGAATTCGCCCGCCCGCGACACCCTGGTGGTCAAGTCCCGGCCCGTTCCGGCAGCCCGGCCCGTTTTGAAAAAAACGGAAACCGAAAAGCCGGAAGCGTCCTTTAAATCGATTGAAACTGCCGGTCCGGACACGACATTTATGCCGCCTGTGGAGGAGCCTGTGCTGGCTGCCACCGGCAACGCTGTCAGCCCTGCGCGGGATGCCTCCGAAGAGGAAGACGTGCCACCGGAAACTACGGCGCCGGGCCTCTTTGGTCAACCCGGGGGGCTTTCGGAAACAGGCGAAGCGAATGCGGAAAAGAACGCCCAGCAGCAGGCATTGATGGAGGTGCGTGAACTTCCGGCAATACTGCCTGAAACGCAGCCGGACGGCCGGGAGGATCGGGATGCGGCGGTGACCGCACCGGTTCTCGGCAGCACGCCCCTGGTGCCGCACGTGCCGGAATCCGCGCAGTAAGGGAGACGTCATGCCTGTGAAGTCATACCGGCAGGGAGTCCGAAACACATGAGTTCCATTCTGGATGCGCTCAACAAGCTGGAACAGGAAAAATCGTCTCGGCAAGCCGAAACCGCCGACACGATCGTTCCTGCCACGCCTGAAGAAGCGGCCGCGGAACTGCTGGGGGAGGCTTCTTTCGACAACGGCCGCCCCGGTGCTGTCAGGGCATGGGCACCCGTGCTTGCCGCCTTGATGCTGGGTGCGGCCATCACTGCCGTAACTGTGGTCATCACGGTCTGGCTCGTGGCGAAACCCGGAGAAACCGTGGCGGCCGTGCCGGTCACGGAAGCGGAAACGCCCCTGGTGCACAAATATACAATCCCCGTGCAGGTTGAAACGGCGGTGACCGAGGAGGAGAACACGCCGCCCCCCGCCGCGGAGGAGCCTGTCCCGGCAGTGGTTGCCGCCGATCCGGCGTCGCCCAGGGTGGAAGAACCGAAACCCGCGCTACAACCTGAGACGAAAGCGCCTCCACTCCCCGCGCCCGCGCCGGAACCCGCACCTGAAATTACAGTTGCCGAAGTGACGCCGCCTGTGGTCGTGCCGGAACCCGTCCCGCCTCCCGCGCCGAAGCCGGAACCTGAAGTTGCGGTAGCCGCAGCGCCGCTGTCCGCGGTTGCACCGGAGCCTCCCGCACCTGTTATCGAGGCCGCCCCTTCGGCGGACGAACATCCCTTGCCGGACATGGCAACGTTGATGCGCCAGCAGGAACTTGCCCGTGCGGAATCCACCCCTTCGGAAAACGGCGCCTTGGCGGTAGCGGAAGCGGCCCCATCGCAACGCTCCTGGACACCAACGCCTTCCCCGGCCGAGCCGCCGGCCGCACGTCCGGATTCGGGGCCCGTGGATATGAATGCCCTGCCCCGCATGTCCACCCAGGATCGCGAGTCTCTCGGCCTTGACAACCTCCGCCTGAACGTGTTGCGGCCCGCCGACAAAGATCAGCCGGACGCCCTGGCGATTATTAACCTGAAAAAAGTATATGTCGGCGAAATGATCCCCGGTACCCGTGCGCGGTTGATCGGCGTGGAAGCCAACGCCATCGGCGTGGAAGTCAACAGCGGCGGCGGCCTGAAACGCTACCGGATACCGCGATAGCCGGAAT
>JAAYBJ010000007.1 GCA_012730105.1 Candidatus Hydrogenedentota bacterium | reverse complement strand
CGGTGGCAATTCTTCGTTCATTGAGGGCCTGTACTTCGGAGAGCTCGTTATTCAGCAGAGTCTGTTCGGCGTTGATGACGTTGAGGTAGTCAATGATTCCGGTGTCGTACTGGATTTGGACGAGGCGCAGATATTCCCGCGCGGCGGCGGCAGCTTTTGCCCTTGCCCCGGCCTCGTCGGTGCGTCCGTGGATATCGGTCAGGGAATCCTCCACATCCCTGAACGCGCCAAGCACGCTGTTGCGATAGGCGGCCAGCAGTTCTTCATAGCGGGCTTGGGCTTTTTGGAGGTTCGCCTTGAGTTGGCCGCCTTGAAAAATGGGCAGGGAGATACTGGGCCCGAAAGACCAGGTTTTGCTCTTCCAATCGAGGAGGTCTTCAAGTTTGGCGCTTTGTAACCCGGCGTTGCCCATTAGTTTTACGCTGGGAAAGAACTCAGCTTGGGCCACACCGATTTCGGCGCAGGCGGCCTTGAGATTCTGTTCGGCAACGGCGATATCCGGCCGTTGGCGCAACAGGTCCGCAGGCAGTCCCACCGGCAACACGGGCGGGTTCGTGTCCAGGGAACGTGCTTCCAAGGCGAATTCCGCGGGCGCCTTCCCGAGCAGAATGGCAATGGCGTGTTCAAGGTCGGTGCGTTGGCGCTGTATATCGGTAGCCTGGGCCCGGGTCGCCTCCAGTTGAATCTCCGCCTGCAGGGCGTTGGTTTCATTAACCAGGCCAACCTCATACTGCTTCCTGGTCAGCGCCGCCTGTTCCCGGTAGAGGTCCAAGTTCCGGTTCAAGATGTCCAATTGTGCATCCAGCGCCCGCAGGGTGAAATAATTCCGGGCGACATCGGCCAGGAGGGTCTGGCGTACCACCTCGAGTTCGTACGCCGATGCCTGCACCTGGGCCTGGGCGGACTCATAGGAACGCTGTACACGCCCCCAGAGGTCTATCTCGTAGGAAAGATCAAAGGGTATTTGGAAACGGTTGCCGGTGGTAGACGATGCCGTTCCCGCGGTAGTGCCGGTCTGGATACCGCCCAGGTTCGGCGTTTCCCCCTGCGCCAGGGCGTTGACCGCACCTAGCACGCTCGACACCTGCCCGAGGGTGGAGGAGAGTTCCTCAAGGTCGCTGGATTCGGTTGAGACCGTCTGCATCGGGGAACCCGACCGGGTTGCCGAGGGATTCGCGGAGATCACCGGGTAAAAGCCGCTCTTGACCGATGCGGCCGAGGCGCGGGCCTGGGTCAGCCGGGCCATGGCGGCTTGAAGATCATAGTTCGTCTCCAGCGCCTCTTCACACAAAGCATTTAGATCGGGATCGTTGAACAAACGCCACCAGTCCAGGGTCAAACCGGGTTGGCCGGATTCCATTTCGGTCGCGCTCTTGTAGCCGTCGGGCAGTTCCAGCGACGGACGCTCATAGTTCGGACCGGTCTTGCAGGAAACCATACAACAGGTGGCCAGCAACAGCATCGGGGTTTTCATTAAAAGGGTCTTCGCGGTTGCGTGGTTTGAATTCAGGGATCTTTCGCTAAAGGATGTCGGAGTATCATTCATGGCGTAAGGCCTCAATGGGATTGAGCATGGCTGCTTTTCTGGCGGGGAAAAAGCCGAATACGATGCCGATGGCCCCGGAGAATAGAAAGGATTCCAAAATAATTGGTACATTCAGGATAAAAGGCACCTGAAGCAATCCGGAGACGGCAAGGGCGGCGATGAGCGCCAGGGCGATACCGATGAGGCCTCCAACGGAGGAAAGTACCAGCGCCTCCACCAGGAACTGAAGCAGCACTTCCCGCTCCAGCGCGCCGATGGCGAGGCGGGTACCAATCTCGCGGGTGCGTTCCGTTACCGACACCATCATGATATTCATAATGCCGATACCGCCGACCAGCAGGCTCACGGCCGCCACCGCGCCCAGTAGGCCTGTGAGCACTTTGGTAGTGCCGGTAAGCATGGTGGAAATCTCTTTCATGTCCATGACGCTGAAATCGTCTTCTTCCGCGTCGGACAAATGCCTGCGTTCGCGCATCAGGTAGCCTATCTCCTTCTTCATTTTGTCCGTGGATACGCCGTCTTTCACGGACAGGCGGATCACATTAACATCCGTCTTCCCCGAGATGCGGCGTTGAAAGGTGCGCAGGGGAATGATTACGGTGTCATCCTGGTCGCTGCCCATGGAAGACTGGCCTTTGCTCTCCAGCAGGCCGATGATTTCACAGGAAAGTTTGTTCAGCCTGATTTTGCTGCCGATGGGATTCTGCCGGCCGAACAGGTTTTCCCGCACCGTTGCGCCGATGATGCAGACCGCCGCCCCGGACCGGATTTCCGGCGCTGCGAAGCCCCGCCCTTCCTCTATTTTAAGATTGCTGACGTCAAAGTAGCGGTCCGTCGTACCCGTGACCGTGGTGGACCAGTTTTCATTGGCATAGATGGCGGTAACGGCGCTCGCGGACGTGGGCGCCACGGCCCTGATGGAGGGTATTTCCCGGGCAATAGCTTCTGCGTCGGCCAGTTTGAAGGGCGCCCCTCCGCCGCCTTGTCCGGGCCCCATGCGTCTGCCCGGCATGACCATCATCAGGTTGCTGCCGAGGCTGGAGATCTGGTCGGTCACCTGACGGGTGGCGCCGCCGCCAATGGTGACCAGGCTGATGACGGCGGCCACGCCGATGATGATGCCCAGCATGGTCAGGAACGAACGCATCTTGTTGCGGCGCAGTTCCCGCAAGGCCAGTATGAAAGCATTGGTAAGCATCAGGCCTGTTCCTTGTGGTTCCGGTCATGTTCAATCAGGCCGTCCTTGAAATGGATGGTGCGCCCGGCATAGGCCGCCATATCCGCTTCATGGGT
>JAAYBJ010000001.1 GCA_012730105.1 Candidatus Hydrogenedentota bacterium | reverse complement strand
GTATCCGGGGCGATGGTGCCATGAATGCCCAGGTCCGTCGGCAATCCTTCCCTGGCGGGCATCATGGGCATCCAGCGCGTTCCCAACTCGTTATCCACGGCACCGGCTTCTATGGGGCCCGCGCCGGGTTTAAACCAGACGGGATCCTTTTGCTTGTTTCCAAGCACATAGTTGCCCAGGGTGGTTTCATGGCCGGGTTTTCCAAGGCCGACCTTGTACCGTTTGAACAGTCCCCGGTTGTCGAGAAGGTACAAGTTACAGGTGCTCCGTTCAATAACGATACGGAAGTCCTTGGGCGTGTATTTCAGCCGCTGACCCAGGTGCAGTTTTGCGGGGTCGGTAATGCTGTTAGCGGTCATCAGCAGCCCCTGGGTCGTATTAAGTTTCATGCCAATACTGATCAGGGAGTCACCGCTTTCCACACTGTAATAACGGCTTTCCGCGGTTTCCTCGGGCGAGAAAATAAGCTCCACATTGAGCCGCCCCATGTCTTCGACGACCCCGTTCCAAAGATCGCTGCCCCAGGGTGCGTTGTCCGCGGCATCCCGGTACAGTTCGCGCGCGGCCTGCTTGTCGCCCGCCTTTTCAGCCAGCCTGCCCAACCCGGCCAATCCCATGGCCCGCAGTTCGGGCGGCGCGTTATCCCGCACCGATTCGTAGATGCCCCGCGCCTCGTCAAAGCGTTCCATACCCTCAAGCTGGCGCGCTTTTAGCGCGGCCAGTGCGGGAAATTCCGGACTGCCCTGAAAGTCGTCACACGCCTTGGAAAGCAGTTGAAGCGCGGCCTCACCGTTGTTTCTCCCGTTCTCGATCGCCGCCTGGAGCATCACGGCACGAGGTGTGAGCAGGGGATCTCTGCCGCCCAGCAGCGGCTTCAGTTTTTTCTCCGCCTCCTCCACAGCACCCTGGTCAAAAAGCCCTTGCGCCTCCTGCAGTTGCGCCTGTATGTCCTGCGCGGGGACGGTACCCAGGGACGGCAATACGCTGCGCGACCGGGAGTAGAGGTAAGGACCGATCAGAAGCAACGCAAACAGCACCACGACGACACTGATAATTACGGTCAGTTTGGGTTCCCATTTCTTCTTCTTGCCAAAATACAATTTGCTCATACTAAATCCTTGACTCGGACAAACGCGTCAGGTCCAGCAACAGTTCCGTACAGGACTGGTAACGCCTGTCCAACTCTCGCCTTAAACTCTTTAGAATAATTTTGTCCAGCTTCGCGGGTATTTCATTGTTCAGCGACGAGGGCCTCGGCCACTTATAGGAGGAACTGAGTATCTGCCGCTGTATTTCCCTGGGCGTGCCTCCCGTGCAGGGGTGGTGCCCGGTGAAAAGTTCAAACATGGTGATGCCGAAGGAAAAAATGTCCGAGCGCGCGTCGAGGCTTTTCTTGCGCAACTGTTCGGGAGACATATAGAGACGCGTACCCCCCGCCTCCTTCGCCCAGCGCGACCGCCAGCTGGTGGTGGTTTTTGAAAGGCCAAAGTCCACTATTTTCACCTGCGTGCCATCCCTGGAAAACAAAAAGTTTGCCGGTTTAATGTCCCGGTGAACCACGCCGTTTTGATGCAGGAAGTCCAGCCCTTCACAGAGGCGAATAATCAGATTGGTCATCTGTTTCAAAGTCAGGGTGCGGTTCTCGATATAGTGTTTCAGATTAAATCCGTCAATAAATTCCATGACCAGGCAGCGCCGAAGATTCCCCTCATTATCCTCCTGAATCATGATCTCCTTCTTCATCTTGATAATAGTCGGATGATTCAAGGAAGCCGCTATCATGATTTCGCGTCCCAGGTAATCCCGCTTGGCGCGCTTTTTATCCAAGTCGTAACGGCGATCCAACACCTTGATGGCCACAGTCACATCCCGGGCGGGATCCAAAGCCTTGTATACCGTGCCCATACCTCCGCTACCCACGGGGGCGATAATTTTATAGGGGCCCACATGGGATAGTTCAAAATCAAAATCCGTGGCTGCGCTTCCGGCCCCGTTTCCGGAAACTTTTTCTGTTTTACTTACGGAGGATAACCCCGGAATACGTAATTTGCCTAAGAAACTCATGACAACGTCAGTTCCTCTTCCAAGCCACTCAAAAAAAGAGATGCTCCTTCAGCATCGTCCCTAAGTGTACCATGGATGCGCCCCCCGGCGCTAACCGTGGCTTCAGCGCTCGCCGGACACTGTGGCGGCAGCCGGAACCGGCACTTCCTTAAGCGCATCATTCAATACAGCCTCCGCGGTCACGCGGCGCAGCCGGCTTTCCGGGTTGACCAGCAGCCGGTGCTGCAACACTGGCTTCGCCAGGTATTTCACATCATCCGGAAGCACATAGGACCGCCCCGCCACGGCAGCATAGGATTGGGCGGCGCGGAACAGCATCATGGCCGCCCGCGGACTGGCGCCCACGGTCAAATGGGACGAATCGCGAGTCCGCGCGATAATGCGAAGCAGATATTCCCGCACTTTTTCATGGACGAAAATTTCCCGTACCGCCAGTTGCATCTTGACCAGGGTCTGCGCGTCGGTCACCGGGACCACCTTCTCGATGGGATGGCCGAGCCGGGTCTTTTCCAGCAGGTTCGCCTCGGCGTACAGGCTCGGGTAGCCCATGGACAGGCGCATCATGAAACGGTCGAGTTGCGCTTCCGGCAGCGGGAAGGTGCCCTCGTGCTCCACGGGGTTCTGGGTGGCAAACACGATAAAGGGCTGCTCCAGTTTGTAGGTGCGCCCATCGATGCTGACCTGGCCTTCCGCCATGGCTTCGAGCAGGGCGGCCTGGGTGCGGGGCGTTGCCCGGTTGATTTCGTCCGCCACCAGTATCTGGGAGAACACGGGGCCGGGGCGGAAGTTGAATTCCTGGGTCTTGGGGTTGAACACCGACACTCCGGTAATGTCGGACGGAAGCAGATCAGGGGTACATTGTATGCGGTTAAACGCACAGCCGCTGCACAAGGCCAGCGTGCGGGCAAGCATGGTCTTGGCCACGCCGGGCACATCCTCGAGCAGCACGTGGCCGCCGGCGAGCACCGCAGCCAGCGCCGTTTTAATTACAGGCGTCTTATCCAGGATAACGGCGTCCATGCCCGCGATCATCGCTTTTACGGTCTGTCGGAAATCACCCATTACTTTTTAGAATCCTTATTGATTACCAGCCTCTTGTGTTCATGGCGGCCATGGGCTCGCGGTCCGTGGCATCGGGAGGCGTGTAGGACAGGGCGGAAATCTCCTCCCGCTGCGCCCGGCTGAGCCGTATCTCCGTGCAAGCCAGGGTGTCGTGGAATTGTTCCAGGTTGCGCGCCCCAATGATGGGCGCCGTCACGGCGGGATGGGCCATCACCCAGGCGGCCGCGAGCGCCGCAGGGGAATAGCCGTGTTCGCGGGCATAGGCGACGAAACGTTCCGCGATGGCCGGATAGGAAGGATCGCTGTAGCGCTGCCGGTACATCTCGGTTTCCGTAAGCCGTCCGGTCTCGCCGCGCAGGTATTTGCCCGTAAGGAGCCCCGCGCCCATGACATTGTAGGGGAACACCGCCAACCGTTCCTGTGCGGACATGGGCAGGAGTTCCACTTCCGCCTGGCGCTTGACCAGGCTGTACATGGGTTGGATGCACACCGGCGCGGCGAGATTGCGCAGCGCGGACAGGCCCAGCGCCTTTTCCACCTGCCAGGCGGCAAAGTTGGAGATGCCCAGGTAGAGCGCCTTGCCCTGTTCCACCAGCGTATCCACCGCCCGCAGCGATTCTTCCAGGTCTGCGTGTTCGTCCCAGTGGTGCAGGTACAGGATTTCAACGCGATCGGTCTGAAGCCGTTTCAGCGAGCGGTCCATGGACATAAGGATATTGCGGCGGGAAAGCCCCCGGTCATTGCGCCCGCCGCCGAAGGGGAAAAAGATCTTGGTGGTCAGGATGATTTCATCGCGGTGGGGGCCCAGCCAGCGTCCAACAATTTCCTCGGTCAACCCCTTGTTGTAATTGTGGGCGCAGTCAAAAAAATTGATGCCCCGTTCAAAGGCGTCATCCATCAGGGCCCGGGACATGGCCTCGTCGGACTCGTTGCCGAAGGTCATCGTGCCCAGACAGATTTCCGAAATTTCCAGGCCCGTCCGCCCGAAACGCACATATTCCATGATTGTGAATCGCTCCTTTCCGGCAATACAACTTGCATCCGGGGTCCATTGTATATATCTTACCCCTTGCGGTTGCAAATGGAACGGCTTCACCCAGGAGGGTATCATGGCATCTTCAGGCTTTTCTTC
>JAAYBJ010000049.1 GCA_012730105.1 Candidatus Hydrogenedentota bacterium | reverse complement strand
TTGCATTAACGGCGGCACAAGTCTTCCGACTGATAGGCTGAAAAAGCCTTGATTGAGGGCCTTTTCAGGTTCCGGCCGTTAAACCGGAGGTTGTGGTATACGTATGACACCATATTTTATGCAAAAACTACCGCTATGAAGAGTGAAAAAGCAAAAACATCTTGATTTTTGCGCATCGCTGCGGTAGCATGCATTTTGTCGGCGGTATGGGCGGTATGTGCCGCAGGGTTTTGCAAGAGGCTCTATAGTTGATTGTTTTCAGAATCATTGCACAAGCGGTTCCTTCCTATCAAACAACCCCGCCAAATATCCCCTTCCCAGAAACACAGAAACGCAAGCATACCATTTAGGCTGAAAAAATAGTATGCACTGAAATTCCCGCATGATCACAATCCTGCCTACAGATAAGGTTGAATCCTAATGGATATCAGCACTTCTTTTGCGGCCACTCAGGCGAGTGGCGTTCCCAGAAAAGCATCCTGGATGTCGTTTCAGGTGACTTTGGTATCGCAATACGAACCGCGTGGATTTACGGGTTGCCGGCCACCCAAGATATCAAGTATGATGAATGTAATCCACTCAAGGGTCAGGTTACAGAAAAGCCTCACCTCATTCGGATGAATCCTGTCTCTGGAGCACAAAGGCGGGATCTGCCGCGTGGCATTGACCATTTCCCCTTTGCGTTTGCTTTTGAAACAAATACGGAAGGACACCTTTTATGCGCACCAGTAGCACCTTATCGCTCGTTTTGTTCGTGCTCAGCGTCACCATGACAGCCCTCGGACAACCTGTTCCTGCCGAAGAGGAGGCATTACAGGGCGTAATGTTTTATGTTTCCAAACTGGGCGATAACACCGACGGCCTGAGCTGGCGTACGGCCTTTACCACCCTGCAGGCGGCGCTGGACGCCGTACCGGATGACAAGGGCGGCCACACGATCGTGGTGCGTCCGGACACGTACATGGAAGCCAATCTTGCGCCCGCCCATCCCGGCGCGGCCGGGGCTTATAACACGCTTGTGGGCGACTGGGACGGGGGGTTGGGTTCCGGCGCCTCGGGCTGGGCGGTCATCGATTCCGGCGATCCGACCAAGGGATTCAAGAGTTACGACTGGTGGAGCACCATCCGCGCCACGCAACAGGGCTGGTCGGAAGAACATAAGGATGCCACCTTTTCCGCCATCTGCTGGGACCGCTGGCAATTGCGCCGCTTGTATGCGACGGGCGCCGATGCCGGCCTGTTCTGGGACTGCACCAACCGGGTGGAACCTTTTACTGTGGTGGTGGAGGATTGCGTCAGTATCGGGCGCGCCTTCGGGGCGGGTGTTGCCAGTTGCCTGTCCCGCACGGACGAGCCCATCGTGTTCCGCAGGTGCGGCCTGTGGGCGTTGGACTGGTGGGGCGACACGGCCGCGGCCTATGTGCGTGTGGAAAATGAATCCATGCCCGACCGGCCCGATGTCTACTTTGAGGACTGCGTCATGGCCAGCCCGCAGTGCGCCTTGAAGGGCGGCAATTTCGGCTTTCACACGTACACGCGTGCAAAGGCAACACGATGCAACATGGTGGTGCTCAACTTTTCCCAGCCAGTGGGCACGCCCAGCGACGGCATCATTGTAAGCGTTCAAAACGGAAAATATTTTCATGTGGACCTTGAAGATTCCACGGTGATGGGTTACAAAGTATTCGGTGTCAAGGTGGACACGGATTCCGTTAACGCCCTCGGTTTCACAACGACGGGGGACGTAAAAGCCTACGTCCAGTTTACCCAGCCGGTGCCTGAAGGTTTTTACCGGCTGACCCACTGGCCCACCGACCTTTTTGCGTCCATGGCGCCGCCCGCCCTGACCGCCGCCGGACCGGTGTTGGAACGCCGGGAAACGGTCATCCGCGACTTGTGCGAGGTGTCCCATGTGCACTGGCAGGGACGGCTCTGTCGCATGGAATGCATACGCCCGGGACAGGGCGGCACCCAGGCCGATTACTACCTGCTGCTTCGCGACGCGGAGACCGGCGCCGAGATCGCCCGCTTCGCGGAGGGTTACGGGCTTGCCAGCGCTTTCGTGCATGAGGACACCTTTTACGCCTTTGCCTCACGCTGGGAAGAGGGCAACTGGAACGATGTCACTTGTTTCTCCTCCCGCGATCTGAAGGCGTGGGAAAGCACGGTGGCCATCGTCCAGGAAAACGAACATCTTTTCAACAGTTCCGTCTGCCGGGGGCCGGAAGGTTTCGCCATGGCCTACGAGTCCAACGACCCGGCCTATCCCGCGTTCACCACCAAATTCGCCGTTTCCCCGGACCTGAAGACCTGGACCAAGGTACCGGAAGCGACCTTCGGCACAAACCGGTATACGGCCTGCCCTTTTATCACCCATGCCAACGGTTTTTACTATGTCCTTTACCTGGAACGGCGCGAACCGCGCTGGTTCTTTGAGACCTATATCACCCGCTCAAAAGACTTGAAAGGGTGGGAACGCAGCGCCGCCAACCCTGTCCTCTCCCCCGCCGCGCTGGGGGAAGGCATCAATGTCTCGGATCCGGACCTCATAGAACATGACGGGAAAACACGCCTCTACTATGCCGCCGGGGATCAATTGACATGGATGAATATCCTGTGGGCGGAATACAACGGCCCGCTGTCCCGTTTCCTTGAGAGCTGGTATGCCGCGCCGGGGATCCCGGACGGAGGCGCGGTCACCGTAAGCCCCTGAAATCGCCTGTTTCTTTAGGAGGCGGATGGATCCAGTTTCGCAACATACAACAACCGGGAAAACCGCAACCGATAAGGAACCTTTTTCATGAGCCTGAATCACCGACTCTTAACCGTCTTCCTCGGCGCGCTGACCGCCGTGGCCCCGTATGCCGCCCAAGCCGAAACGCAAGAAGATACCGCCCCGTTCGACCTGACCGGGAAGCGGGTGGCTCTTCTCGTGTGCGAGGGCGTCCATGACGCCGAAGCGCTGGTGCCGCTCGGCTACCTGACGAATCGCGGCGCATCCGTTACCGTGGTAGGCCTTGCGCCCGGCTACGCGAAAGCGTACAACAGCGACATCCGCGTGCGTATAGAAAAAGGCGTGGACGAAGTAACGCCGGAGGAATTTGACGCCGTGGTCATTCCCGGCGGCAAATCCCCGGCCTGCCTGCGGGAGCATGAAAATATTCTTGCCTTCGTCAGAGCCGTGGCTGAATCCGGCAAGCCCACCGCAGCCGTCTGTCACGGCCCACAGGTGCTCATCAGTGCGGGCGTGCTGAAGGATAAAAAGGTCACCGCCTACAGCAAGGTCGCCGATGAACTGCGCGCGGCAGGCGCGCTCTATGAAGATGCGCCCCTGGTCCGTGACGGCAATATCATTACCAGCCGCATCCCGGAAGATCTCCCGGGATTCTGTCGAGAGATTGAATTGGCCCTCTCCGCTGACTAAAATAGCTTATACAGACTTGTTTTTAGAAGACGGTCGCCGCCACTGCGGCGGCCGTTTCCACAACCGGCCCAGGAGATTAACCTATGGTGAACGCGCATCGTACAAGCCGAATCCACTTCAGTATCCCGACACGACTTACGGAGTTGCCGTACTTCACCCGCCTCCTTCCGCTTCTATTGCTTTGCGGTATTGCATGGGTCTTTCAGGCCCGGGCGGAAGAGGCGGTGGCCGACTCCTGTGCCGGGATCACCGACCCCTTCCTGGGAGACTGGAAAGGCCTTTGGAAAACCGGCGAGGACAAGCACCCCGATATTACCGCGCAGGTTGTTCCCCTGGGAAACAACCAATACCAGATCACTCTGGCTGAAGCCCTGTATCAGCGGGTGCCCCCGGACGCCGTGATCACCGCGACAAGCAACGGCGGTGTGCTGAATTTCGATGATGGGTTCTACTACGGAGAAATCAAGGAAGGCCGTTTCCACGGCGGACGCGGCGGTGACAAGGCCGGCATTTTTGAGATGGAACGTTTCCTCTTGACACCTCCCTCCCTGGGCGCACCTCCGCCGGAAGGGACCATCATCTTGTTCGACGGTTCCGGATTTGCGGAATGGGGCCGGTTTCCAAAAGGCAGCGGCTGGGACAGCCTGGAGGGCGGTATCCTGCAGGCGAACCCGAACCTGAGCACCATCGAAACGCGGCGCAAGTTCAGCGATTGCCGGCTCCATCTGGAGTTCCGGATTCCGCTGTTGCCGGACGCGCGCGGCCAGGAACGGGGCAACAGCGGCGTGTTCCTGCAGCACTATTACGAAGTGCAGATACTGGACAGTTACGGCCTGCCCGGGTATTGGAACGAATGCGGCGCCATCTACCGCATTTCCGCGCCCTGGGTGAATATGTGCCTGCCGCCGCTGCAATGGCAGACCTATGATATCGAGTTCCGCGCGGCCCGCTTTGACGACCAGGGCAATTTGCTCGAAAACGCGCGCATGACAGTGCTGCATAACGGGGTGGTGGTGCAAAAGGACCGGGAAATGCCCCGCGGAACTTCCGGTGACGCCAAGAAACCGCCGGTATCCCCGCCCAAAGACCCGGGATCCATCCGGCTGCAATCACACAAGAACCGGGTGCAGTTTCGTAATATCTGGGTGGAAGATCTGGCGCCAACGGGACAGAACTGAGTATCGGACGAGCACAGGGTTCATCTGATTTTGTAACAGCCCGGCCGCATCTACTATTATGGTTTTGTATCCGTACCGTGAAAGCTGGGACAGTGAAGGTATTGAAAAAGTCCCCTTCTTGTACATCTCGCGCGAAAAACTGTGGGACAGACCCGAATTTACTGCGTAAATTCTTGCGTCAGTCCCGTTTTTCTCTTGTGTTTTATGTTTAGTCGGTTTTTTCAACGACTCCACAGTTCCTTATGAGCCTTGTGGCTCCACCAGAAACAATGAAAATGGGTTCGTTCGGAAGTCAGGGACAGACCCGGCTCACTACATTCGCTGGGGTCAATCCCTGCCTTCCGAACTTATTTTCAGAACAGACTGCTGCTTGATGTCTACTTCCCCGGAGACGCCTGAATGAAAAAGTGGTTGAAATATGTGGCGCTTGTCCTGGCACTGCTCCTGGCATCGCCGGTGCTGTTTCTGCTCTCCCTGTATGGTGTTTACTCTCATGTGGTCAGCAAGAAACCCGGCGCCCTTCCGGTGCCCGTATTCGCCGGACCGCTGGGCGCTTCCGTGGATCCTTTCATCGGCACCGGCGGCGTATATTACATGTGCGCCAACAATAACCCGGCCGCCTGCGTTCCCTTTGGCCTGGTGCGCCTGGCACCGGATACGGCATCATTGCTGCTTAACGCGGAGGCCCTGAATTATTCCGGCTATTATTACGGCGACAACAAGATCATCGGTTTCAGCCATACACGCGTCGTGGGAGCGGGTGTGCGCGAGGGAGGTAATTTCAGGATATTCCCAACCCTCGACGCAACGGCAACGGGGGCCGGAGAAAAGCCGTTTGTCCGGTTTTCACACGCGGAGGAAGCGGCCTTCCCGGGCTATTACGCGGTTAAACTGGGGAAAACGGACATATTGGCCGAATTGACGGCAACCGCCCACACGGGGATTCACCGATATACCTTCCCGGAGGGCAGCGTCCCCTTTCTGCGCTTCGACGTAACCAGCGCGTTAGGCAATGGTCGATGCGAAGACGGGGTTTTCCAACTCCTCCCGGAAAGCCGTGAAATGGAAGGTTCCGTGCGTTACTTCGGCTCTTTCTCCGGGCGATATGACGGACTGGACCTGTTCTTTGTAGCCCGGTTCAGCCATCCGTTCAAACAATACAGCACCTGGGTGGGCGAAACGGTCCGCCAGGGAGGAAACGGTGCGGCGGGCAATGCCATCGGCGCCCACATCGGTTTTGACCCGGCCGTTTCCGGTGAACCGCTGGAGCTGCGCCTGGCCGTGTCGCCGGTCAGTATCGCCAATGCCCGCCTGAACCTGGACACCGAAACCGGCGGAAAATCCTTTGAAGCGCTGTTTGCCAATGCCCGCGACGCCTGGGAACGGCGCTTTCAGACCATCCAGGTGACCGGCGGCACCGACAGGCAGCGGCGCATTTTCTATACCGCCTTGTACCGCGCCTTTCAGATGCCTTCCCTGTTCACCGACGCCAACAGGGAGTATCGCGGTTTCGACAAGCAGGTGCATACCGCCGACGGGTTCAAGTACTACACGGACTTCTCCCTGTGGGACACCTTCCGCACGGTACATCCCTTGTTCAACCTGGTGGCCCGCTCGGAGCAGCGTGACATGATGGTGTCCCTGGTGGAAATGTCCAAGGCGGGCGGGGGCTGCCTGCCGCGGTGGCCCTCCGGATGCGGGTATACCAACAGCATGTTTGGCACCCCGGCGGACATGACGATAACCGAGGCCTGGCTGAAGGGTATTCAGGATTTTGATATCGAAACGGCCTATGCGGCCATGCGCCGCACCGCGCAGGAGGGGGTTCCCGCTGGTTGCCGTTTCGGCGGCCGCGACGGTTTGGCGGAATATCTGCGACTGAACTATTGCCCCTCGGACAAAATGAAAAAGTCGGTCGCATCTACCTTCGAGTATGCCTGGGCGGACCATTCGCTGTCCCTGCTCGCCGCCGCCCTGGGCAAGACGGAGGACGCGCGGGTATTCGCCCATCGCGCCACCTCCTACCGCAACCTGTGGAACCCGGACAACCGCTTTTTTCATCCCCGGAACTCGGCCGGTGTCTTTGCCGATGAGATCGATCCCTACAAACTGACTTATACCGACTTTGACGGAAAATACACCTCGGCCTACTGCGAAGGCAGCGCAATGCAATGGCGCTGGGCCGCGCCTTTTGACCCGGAAGGGCTCATCGCCACCATCGGTGGCGACGGGGTGTTTGTTTCGGAATTGGAAGCCTACCTTGAAAAAAACCGGAAACGTCTTGGGAACTGGCATCCCGGCGCCTATTACTGGCACGGCAACGAACCCTACTTCCACGCGGCCTTCCTGTTCAACGATGCCGGCCGCCCCGATCTCACTCAGAAATGGGTGCGCCGGCTGCAGGAAAGCAAATACAATGATGATTATGTCGGCCTCGACGGCAACGATGATTGCGGCACCCTGTCCGCCTGGTATGTGCTAAGCGCCCTGGGATTGTATCCCGTCGCGGGCACCAGCCGATACTGGATCAGTTCCCCCCTCTTCGAGCGGGCGGTAGTGCGTATGGATGCGGGCATAACCCTGACCGTTATCGCCGAGAACAATCCCTCCGAAAATCCTTACATACAACGCCTGCTCCTGAACGATGTTCCCTTGGACCGGTTCTGGCTGGACCATGGTGAAATCGCACAGGGCGGCATCCTGCGCTTTGAAATGGGGCCGACGCCCGCCAAGACGACTCAATGACGGGATTCCATTCTTCATTGATCGTTTCCAGGGGCAGTCCGTCATGAAGATTTTGCCTGCGCCATAAACAATGAAAACAAGCATGTTGTTCACACTTCAGTGTGCTGGATTTGGCAGCATAACTTTCGGTTTTGATTGTACGCCTAGCACGCTGAAACGTGAACAACATACAAATTTTCAAGACGAGGCGACTGCTATTGTCTCATACGTGTTTGGAATAGAAAGTGCTTTTTTGGCCAAAGGACACCAATGACCTAAAGGACCAGAAGGACGGTCAGACACACTTCTGGTGATGCCTGCTGCAAGATTCTTGCGTCCATTGTATTGTTTCTTTCAGCAGGCATTTCTGTCTTCAACCGCCGCGTTAAGTTCAAAGAGAACCGCCGGACATCCTGAGATATCCGGCGGTGATGTTTCATGGTGTCAGGGAATTATTTTTTCCTTCGGTTAAGCACGCGCACACCCGCCGCAGCGGAAGCCGCCACCAGGGCAAGCAATCCGAATAGACCTGCCGCCGGCATCTGGGGCGACACGTTGATATAAGCGGCCTTTTCCAGTGTGTCACTGTCAATGGCCGTGTTAACGGTCAGTTTCACAGTGTACGCACCATCGGCCAGATAGGTGTACTGTGGATGCTGTTGATCCGAGGTCGCGCCGTCACCAAAGTCCCACGCCCAACTGGTGATGGTCTGGCTACCGGCTGACGAGAGATCGGCGAACTGCACCACGAGAGGCGCCGAACCCGAAGTCACGCTGGCCACAAAATTCGCGGTCAGCGAATCCGGCACACTGGCCACCACGAATCCGGCCTTAAGTTCTTCATCAGAACTGCCGTCATTCGCGGTAACCGTCAGGCTCACATCGTAGGCACCCGCGTTCGGGTACTCATGTATCGGAGCCTGTTCCGTGCTGGTCGCGCCATCCCCGAAGTCCCAGGCCCAACTGGTGATCGGCGTATCGCCGGCCTGAGACTGGCTGGCAAACTGCACGGTCAGCGGCGCGTGGCCCGAGGCGGGATAGCCGGTGAAGTCTGCGGTCGGCCCGCCCGGCGTCGTTACATTGATTAAATTGGCGGCGATAACATCATCACTGCCCACTTCCGTGGTAACAGTGAGCTGGACCGTATACGTGCCGGCATTGTTGTAGACATGGGCCGGCGAAGGTTCCGCACTGGTGCCGCCGTCGCCAAAGTTCCACTGCCAGGCGGTAATGGGCCTGTCGCCGGGAAGCGACAAGTCGACGAATTGAACCGTGAGCGGTTCCAGTCCGCCGGTAGGCACGGCGGTAAACTCAGCCGTCGGCCCTTTAGGCGCATTGACGGTGATGTAATTGTCACGAATGCGCTGATCACCGCCAGCGATCGTCGTTACCGTCAGAGACACGGTGTACACACCCGCGTTGAGGTAGGTATAGACCGGCGCGGGGTCCGTACTGCTGCCACCGTCGCCGAACTCCCACAGCCACCCGGTAATGGGCTCATCACCCGGTAGTGACATATCGGTGAACGCAACGGTCAGCGGGCTCGTGCCGATGTTGGGCACGCCCATGAAATTGGCGGTAGGCCCGCCGGGCGCCGTCACATGCACATATGCTTCCTTGACGAGCGTGTTGTTGCCGCTGGCCGAATTCACCGTCAGGGCGACCGTGTACAAGCCCGGCGAATTATAGGTGTGAACCGGGGCCTGTCCCACACCGCCCTGGGTATCGCCGAAGTCCCATATCCATTCCGCGATCGGCGCGGAACCGGGCATGGACATATCCGCAAACTGGACGCTTTGGCCGATCATGATCTCGGTCGGCCATGCGGTAAAGTCCGCCACGGGCGGCACCGGATCGGGCGGAGCGGATACCACCACATAGCCGGTGACCGCCTTGGTGTCCGAACCGATGCTGGTTGTCACGGTCAGGGACACATCGTAAACCCCGGGCGCCATATAGGCATGGGAAGGACTCTTGAGCGCGCTGGTTCCGCCATCGCCAAAGGTCCATGCCCACGAGGTAATCTGAGCCGTCCCCGGCACGGAGGCATCCCCGAAGAATACGGTCTCACCTGTCAGTATGCTGGTGGGGCCGCCGGAGAAATCCGCCATCGGGCCCACCGGCTCCGTGACGACGATGTAGCCTTCCTTCGTCAGAATATTGGTACCGATGTCAGACGTAACACTCAAAGAGACCGTATAGACACCGGGCGCCGTATAGGTATGCACCGGATTCTGGTCGTTGCTGCTGCCACCATCGCCAAAGAGCCACTCCCAAGTATGAATGGGCTGCGCGCCCGTCAGGGACTGGTCAAAGAATTCTACCGCCAGGTTATAGGGACCGGAGATTGGCGAGGCGCTGAACAAGGCCACAGGCCCGTCGCCGGGTCCGGTGCCGCTGGCGCCGGGCACGGAGATATAGGCGCCGGCCGGGACACAGGTTGTCCACGTTTGACCGGCCGCCAGGATGCCCGCCGTGCCGCCATCGCCGTCAATCGGCACCGCCGGGTTCGCGCCGACGATGATGGTCACATCTTCGATCTGTCCGGAACTGTTGGTATTCCGGATCACCACCTGGTCAAAGCCCTCGAATACGGAGGTGCCGTCCACCATGCGGAAGACCCGGAACTCGAGGTCGTTTTCCGTTGTAAAGACGGGATTCTCATCCCCGTCATTCCAGTATCCGGGCAGGCACCAACCACGCGTGGCGGCACCGGACACCAAGTTCGGAATGATCGGCGTACGGGCACCAATCAACGGATTGAATGCCGTAAGATAGGGCACGTGGGTCGTGATGCCCTGCACCAGGCTTGCCGTGGCCGCCTGCGGCAGATTGGGCGTCAACGAAGCGGAAGTCATGTTGGAAATGACCGTCACCGCGCCGTTTTGATTCGGATCCGAGCCGGCCACATTGCCGGCGCTTACCTGAGCACCTCCGGCCAACACAACGGAACCATGCAGTTTCACCATGCCCGGCACGCCATAGCCGCCGCCAGCGCCCGCGCTACCCGCGCCGCCACTACCGCCGGCGCCACCACCTCCACCGGAACCACCATCACCGCCTGCGCCGCCATTACCGGAGAGAATGCCCAAGCCTAACAGGCCTGCTCCCGCACCACCATCGGCACCGGCAAGACCGTCAGAACCGGAGGTCGGTCCCTGAGGAGAAGTGCCCTGACCAGTTCCGGCTGAACCGCTGGCCCGCGCCCCCGCATCCACACTAAAGGTGCAGGAACTCGCAATATTTAACAAACCGCGCGCGGAAAGGACAAAGGCTCCGCCACCGGCCGCACCCGTACCACCTGCACCACCACCGCCGCCGGGACGGCCCGTACCGCCCGTACCGCCGCCACCACCCAAAGCACCCGCGCCACCACCTGCGGGTGAAGGCGTCCACGTGGTGCCCGATGCAGCCGTACCCCCGCCGCCAGCCGTATAACCACCTCCTCCACCACCGGCCGCACGATAGGCACCCACACCAAATACGCCGTCAAACTGGCCACCTGCGCCACCGCCGCCGCCGGAACCGCCGGAACCGCCGCCGCCACCGCCACCGCCGCCACCGCCGCCGCCACCGCCACCGCCGCCACCGCCACCACCACCAGAACCGGCCGCAAGACCCAGTCCAGATGCGAAAATAGATATATCCGTGTAGGCGGCATTATCACCGGCAAGCGCTGTGCCACCAGTGCCGCCCGCACCCGCTGCTGCCGGGGTTACACCTGCATTTGATGTGCCGTCCTCACCATACTTGTTTGCAATACCCTCGGTTACATCTTTGCCCAAACCGCCAGCCGCCTGTCCACCGGCCGTGCCGGCCGCACCGGCTGTACCAGCATCACCGCCGGGACCACCCGAACCACCGTTACCGCGAGTGCTGGCAAGACCAAAGCCCACGCTACCGGGGGTCCCGTCGGCACCTGGCTCTCCCCCTGCTCCAGGACTGCCGGCATTGCCTGCAATGCCTGCCAAGCCCGGGAAACCGTGCTCACCGTTACCCTGGGCGCCCCGGATGGTATCCGCGCCGCCGCCGCGGCCACCGCCGCCACCAGCACCACCTGTGCCGCCCGTGCCACCCGTGCCGCCCGTGCCCGCTACACCGCCTACACCCCCTGTACCGCCCGCACCACCACCAAGCGTACCGGCGGGAACGGTCACATCCGCCGCCCAATTGATATCACTGCGCGCGGCAAGCGACAGCGGCCTATTGCCAATAACGTTAACCGTCACCCCGCTGGCCACGGTAATGTTTTCGAACTCAAAGACGGCCACTTCCTGACCGGTGTCATACCGGAGATCCGTGCGCGCTTCATAGGTGTTGCCACCAAAGGTAAGCGTGCCCGGGCCGCCGCCCAGGTCACCCGTATCAATAGTAATCGTGCCGCTGTTGGCAATCAAGTCGCCCAGGGTGCCATCGCTGACGTAGAAGCTGCCCTCTTCTCCGGCACCTTCGCCCTCGGCGTTGATCAAAACTGCCGCGCCGGCAGGCACCGTAGTGGTCCAGGAAGCCAAGGGAGGCAATTCTCCGGGCACGCCGCCGTTACCGCGGATAAGCCTCGGATTGTTGTCGCCGACAGTAAGCGTGAGGTCACGGATTGTGCTTTGTCCACCGGTGTTTTTGATCACCAGTTGGTCGAAGCCCTCAAAAATACTTGGGAACTGCCAGTAGGTAACGTCGCCAAAGGTGCCCGATGGCGCCAACGCTTCGACTTCCGTCTGATTCCAGTAATTCTCCAGACACCAGCCGTGCTGGGCAGGACCGCCGAGCAGATTCGGAATCAACGGTGTTTCCAGGAAAACATAGGCGTTAAAGGCCTTCAGGAAATCATCATAAGCATTAAAGCCTTTAGCGACATTCGCGGTGCTGAAGGCTGGCTGGTTTGCCGCACGCGCCGCAGCCGTCATATTGGAGATGAAGCTGAATTTGCCGTTGTTTTCAGGGGCGGTACCGCCGGCATTGTTGGCGACCACCCGGGGCGTCGCCGCACCGGCCTGATCGACCAGAATAATGGACCCCGCCAGTTTTACCATACCCGGCGCGCCGTACCCGCCTGCGCCGCCGCCGCCGCCGGTCCCACCAGTCGCACTGTCGCCGCCGCGTCCGCCGCTGCCGCCATCACCGCCCGAACCGCCAGAACCACCGGTGAGAATATCCAGAAGCCATCCCGGGATCGCACCTTCAAACAAGGTGCCCCCGGAAGCGCCGCCCGCGCCGCCAGCGCTTGGATCATCGCCATCGGCGCCTGTACGTGAACCACCGCCAGCAGCGCCACCCGCGCCTGTGCCCGGGACCGCCGCGGAGATATTAAATTGAGCCCCTTCTTTAACCTCCAAAAGTCCGCGCGCCGCGAGGACAATACACCCGCCACCAGCCGCACCGACACCACCCTGACCACCTGCGCCACCTGCACCACCTGCGCCGCCGGTGCCGCCGGTGCCGCCCGCACCGCCCGTGCCCGGGTCACCGCCCTGGCCAAAAAAACCGCCTAAATCCAACTGCCCGTCGCCGCCCGCCTGTCCTGCGCTACCAACGGCAGAGCCACCTTGGCCCCCCTGCTGGCCCGGGGCACCAGACATACCGCCACCGCCACCACCACCAGCGCCAGCACCACCAACACCCGTGCTGCCGCCGGCAGCACCACCGCCGCCACCACCACCAAAAGCCATCGCCGGGACAGAAATACCCAAAATTGTAAAACTATCAAAAGCAGTACTGCCACCGCCACCGCCGCCGTTACCGCCTTGGCCGCCGCCGCCACCACCACCGCCGCCACCACCGCCGCCGCCAGCGCCACCACCACCGCCACCGCCACCAGGCCCACCGGCAAGAAGCAGAGAGGACGGGTCAGCGGCGAATACCGGCGCTTGACCGGCAGATCCGACAGCGCCCGTACCCCCAGCGGTCGCGTTGGTATACACATAATTGAAAATATTGCCTGTCCTCGCGGGCTCGCCGTCATCGCCGTCATTACCTCCGGATCCGGGCAAACCATAGGTCAGGGTCACAGGCCATGTGATGTTAACCAGCGTACCACCGCGTCCATCGAGCAAAAGCGCACGCGTTTTGTCGCCCAGGGCCGCGCCGGCAATTGTAGAGCCCGTTCCCGCGGCACCTCCCGTCTGGCCGGACTGGCCGCCCGCGCCGCCATATTCCAAAGGGTTACCAAAACCGGAACCACCCCGTTGGCCGGTGCCGGAAGCTACGCCACCGGGAGACCCAGCTTCCCCGGGCTGTCCGGCGCCACTACCCAGGCCCAAACCACCGTCTTCACCCGGAGCGGACGCGGGATTGGCATCGCCACCGCCGCCGCCGACACCGCCCGCACCACCCGCACCACCCGCACCGCCTGCACCACCCGTGCCACCTGTGCCCGCAGGTCCGCCCGTGCCCCCCGAACCGCCGCCCGCGACACCGGCGGACACATCAAAGGAAGCGCCCACGGTCATGTCGCCCTTGGCCGAAATCACCAAGGGACGATTACCAAGGACGGACACACTGATGCTTTGATCAATGTATACATCGTCAAAATCAAAAACGGCCGCTCCATCCACTACGCGCCCCTTGTAGATGTACCCGATAGGGGATGCATCCACCGTGAAAACAGGCGGACTGCTGCCTGTATTAATCTCCACGAGGTCCCCTTCCAGCACGATGAGGTCGCGCAAGATGCCATCGCTTTCATAGACATCCAGCAGGTCCGCCCGCGCAGAGGGTACCGCGGCCAGTAAAAGGGAACAAATAAACAGGAGTGTCGCGCTAACGACATGCATTTTGTCCGCCCGCTTGCAGACGAAAGAAGAACATAACATGATTTTATCGTTCCTTGTGCTGCTTACCAATAAACATCAACCCTGTTTCTTAAACGATCAAACAATTGAAGACTAACAATCGGATATTCACGAGAAGGGAAAAATCCTGCATCACGTCATATTGAATTATACACAATCCATGTCAAAAAGTCACAAAAATAATCATCCATTAAAACACCTGCGACCAAGGGCCTACTGTGAAAAATTTCATAATACCGAACCACCGCATAGCATTATTAATTCTTTTCTATGAAACAATTTCCTCGTAAAGCATAGTCCCGATTATTTCAGATTTTGGCAGTTGCCCTGTCAGGACACAGGTTTCCCAGTAAAAAGGGCGCCATCGTAGCAAGATCCACTTCATGTCCCCCTTCATGGATATCCAATACGACACGATTCCCGGCATTGAGATCCATAAAGGTTTGATGGAGTTGGCCGAAGGCCCTGTCCGCCAAAACCGTATTGAATTGCGTCACAGGTTCCTGACGTCCCACCTGACACATAAGCGCGCGTGGCGCGACGAGCGCATAAATATCCGGAAAGTCGATCAATTCCCGCATGCCCGCCTCTTTCCAGCACATACAGTGGTTGCGCTCCATCTGGTTCATGAAGGTTAAGAACCCGGCGCTGACCGTCGCACGAATACGAGTGTCCATGGCGCCAAGCCACATGGCCATTTCGCCCCCAAGGGACAGACCGGCGCATCCGATGCGTCCGGAATCCACCTCAGGCAGCGTTTCCAGATAATCCACACACCCCATGAGGTCCTGCAGGCGCTCTCCCATCAGCGTTTTGCTCGCTTCCCGTTTCTGATGCTGCCCGACATCCACGGCGATCGTCACGACCCCGGCGCCGGCAAGCGCCCCGGCAAACCCATGATAGGCGTTATCTTGTTCGTAGACGGTCTCACGGTCGGCGCCATGTCCATGTATGCAAACCACTGCGGGAAACGGACCGTCCCCCCTATTTAACGGCAGCGTCAAAATCGCGGGAATGTCCGGTTCCGCCCCGATGCCCAGCAAAATATCCCGACGCAAATAATCTCTTTTGTTTCCCTCCGAAATCACCCTGGATTCCATCTTTACGCTTTCATCGGAAAGCTTCAGGGACACACCAAGCAAATCGGCCAGATGTGCGCGCACTTCCTGTTGCCATGCCAACGCCTGTGCGGCTGTTCGGGGCGTATATTTCAAGGCACGGAAGCCATCACCACTGACTTTTTTCGGGGGGTTCCCCGCAGTCAACGGTGTAATGACCAGGTGACATTGCTGTCCGGGCTCCAAAACCATCGGAAACTGCCAGAGAACTTCCCCTGAAACGGTTTCCGGCGCTTCCCCATTCATCTGGACGACATATTCAGCGTCCCGCGATACGGTGAACCATTCCGGAAACTGGTTGATACGAGGATACTCCAGGGGCAGGTTCAGGTACTCACGATGGCGCGGGCGGTCCACAACTACGTTGCCCTGCCACTTCCATTCCGCTTTGACCAGCAGGTGCAACGCGCCCCGTTCATCAACCACACCACCAAGACGCACATCCTCGCGCCATGGATGCACGGCGGTTCCCTGGGTTTTCCAGAGTGCGTACATCAGGGAAGTGCGCGCCGAATTGCCGTCGCCGTGCCATCCCTCCAGGATTCCATCCGACCGCTGCCGGTCAAAGACATGCCACATTGACTGGTCAACCCATTCAAACGCGTTGACAACGGGAAGACGATTTAACAAGTTCAGGGCCCCTTCGATACTGTCGGCATATCCGTCGGCGCTGCCCCCTTCCCAATCCGCGCCCAAGTACTTGTGGATGTTGTTCAGGGCATGAAGAACCGCATTCCTGTAGCGCTCATTGTTGTCCACCAACGCAACGGTAAGGAAGGCGTCATAAACATACCCCCACCCGTCACTTACGCGCTCCCACTGCTGTTCACCGCTTTTCGGATTGAACCACTCCGGCATCATGCCATCCTCGTTTATCCCCTTCTCCATTATCAGGTCCAGGAGCGCGTACAAAGCCGGGCGATACCGTTCGTGTCTGTCGGCATCCTCGCGGGCGGCAATGACATATATTTCGGACAGGCCCCCGATGACTTCACAACCATGGTCTCGAAGCCGGATCGTCTCCATGGACGCCACGGGCCGTTCAAACAAGTAACGGTCCGCAAGGCGAAAGCATTGTTCCTTATACCAGGGATCCCCCGAATTCCAATAGAGGCGGCTCATGGCCTGCATCAGATCGCCGCATACTTCGACGTTTTCCGAAGGTGATTTGTCCGGGGGAAGGGTGCGTTCCGCCTCAGCATAGAGGGCCCGCACCAGCACATGCATCCTGTCCAGCCAGGGTCCGGACCCCATCCATTCCACGACCGGCATCAACCCGTCCTTGACATATTCCGCGGCACCAAAAATCAGATCGGGCGCGGCGTTATTTTCCGAGCGAGCGCGGGCGCCAAAATCATACACAACGGGCAAGCCATCTTCACGGCTTGCCAGGCGTTGTTCCTGCTCCAGAATATGCTCCGCCGACCGCCGCAGATGGTACAAGCCTGAAATGCCGGACGTAAGCACAAGGAAAGGATAATTGTCAGCCGCGGCATCCTTAGCATTCCAGAACGAGTCTCCCGTAAGATTCCGGGGCAATAGTCCCGTTTCGGGATCCGCCTGGGCCAGCCACCCATTCACATAGTGATGACACAAGGCCATGGCCTCTCCCGCGGCGGCGGCGTTTTGTTCCAGCAACGGGATCAGCTTCTCTTCCGTGTACCCTTGAATACCCAAGACCAGCATTAAAAACAGAGGGATTAAAACGAAACGCATCGAACGCGCCTTTCACCCGACAGGGATTACAGGTACCTGGATCCCAATAAGCCTTCCTGTAGTGACAATCCTTATATCATACAACGTCCGGGAGAAAAAAAATCGCTGGCAGCACAGCCAGTTACTTTTGACTCTTTTAAAATTGATATTACCCGTCTTCCCCAAACTAATCGCACATTTCGGAGCGATGGGCAAAAAACATTATTTTTCTGTTGACTTTTGGCGTTTCTATTGCTAGAATTACTCCGCTTATGAGCGGCCCCAAAGGGGCACCAGTCAAGGGATGCGCTGTTTATCTTAACCGGGACAAAAACATGGAGGCCACCATTATGAACCAACACTCAAAGTATTCATTCCTGCTTACCGCATGCCTGTGCGTTATGGGGCTTGTGCTGTCTGGCAATGCCCAGTCACAATGCGATAGCTCTGCCCCGCCGGTATTAACCTGCCAGGACATCACGGTGGAATTGGATGACAGCGGTATTGCCAGCGTCTTCGCCGCCGCTGCGCTTTATTCCACAGAAGCAATTACTTACCTGTATCAGGATTGTGCCGGTGCCTATGAAAACAATCCCAGTGCGTTTGTAATTTCCGTGGAACAATCAACGTTCACTTGTGACGACATCGGCGAACCAGTAGCCGTTCCGCTTATTGTGCTCATGGCAGATGGTTTATCAGGCCCTGCGGAATGTACCTTCAACGTAACGGTAACCGACCCCCTGGGTCTGTGCCCCGTCGTAGTAGAGGGCGAAGGCGAAGTCCTGCCCGAAGGCGAAGGTGAAGTCCTGCCCGAAGGTGAAGGCGAAATCCTGCCTGAAGGCGAAGGTGAAGTCCTGCCCGAAGGCGAAGGTGAAGTCCTGCCTGAAGGCGAGGGCGAAGTCCTACCCGAAGGCGAGGGCGAAGTCCTACCCGAAGGCGAAGGTGAAGTCCTGCCCGAAGGCGAAGGTGAAGTCCTGCCCGAAGGCGAAGGTGAAGAACTGCCTGAAGGCGAGGGCGAAGAACTGCCCGAAGGCGAGGGTGAAGAACCCGTCGAAGGCGAGGGTGAAGAACCCGTCGAAGGCGAGGGCGAAGAACCCGTCGAGGGCGAAGGCGAAACCCCTGTGGAAGGCGAGCCTGAATGCACCGGTGAATTCGAAGTGCCCGACGTCGTGGGCGAAACGCTTGCGGATGCCACCGCAATCCTGAACGCGAATTGCTTTGTGGTGGGCGCAGTAACGGAAGAATGCAGTGATGACATACCCAAGGGCTGCGTAATCAGCCAGGATCCCGCCGCAGGCGCGGTTGCCATCGGACTCTCTCCCGTTGACCTGGTGATTTCCTCCGGTCGCTGCGCCTGCTGCGACGGCTTTGATCCGCTTGATCCCACCAACCTGTTCCTGGGCGGTCTGGCCCTGCTGGTCCTGATTATTGCCAGCATCGTTCTGAGTGTAGGCGGCGGTGGTGGTGGTTTCATCAAACTTCCCTGGTAAGTAACACGAATCCTGATTACGCCGGTTGCCGTGGTAACGGCAACCGGCATTTTTTTACTTGGAACGATTACCTTGGAAATGCTTCCTGGAAATAACAAACAAAGAACTCGGGGACAGATTGAGGAGAATATAATACCGTTCAGCCCTGAAAAGCGCTCTTGGATTCATGAGGAACTATAGGAGAAACCGGGCGTCGCAACTACCGGAAAACAACCGGGCGGGCGCCGTAACAATCCATAAGGATACGACGCGCTTCCCCCGCCCCGTAAATGGAGCCGGTAATCAGAAGCGGTTTCCTGCGGGAAGCCAGCCGCATTCCCTGTTCAAGGGCTTCCTTCATTGAAGGAAAGGACAACACACCGTGTTCCCCCGCGCGGGCGGACAGATCCACCAACGACAACGCCCGCCCTCCCTGATAGGCGGTTAAAATCAACGGATCAGCAATCCGGGCCAGAATATCGATCATTCCCGCGGCATTCTTGTCCGAAGACACGGAGAAAACCACCACACACTTTTCCTCAAACGCATCGGCGACCGTGTGACATCCCGCCGTATTATGAGCGGCATCCATGATTACAGGCGGATCATCGAGAACCCGTTCGAGACGGCCGGGCCATCGGGCGGTCCGCAGCCCTTCCCGGATCGTCTCACCGGTAATGCGGTCAAAGTGTTTCTTTACAAGCAGGGCCAGACTGACGGCAATCGCGGCGTTCTGCGGCTGATGCCGCCCTGCCAGGCCCAATGTCATCCTCTGGAAATGCATGCCCAGGCCTTGATACTCAAGTTCCGGAATCCACGGGGTTCCCTCGGAGGAAAACGCATATTCCTTGTCAATTTCGAATAAGGGTGCATCCAGTTCCCGGGCCTGTTTTTGAATGACGGACATAGCCCCGGCATTGGTCACGCCAACCACGGCAGGAACGCCTGGTTTGAGGATGCCCGCCTTTTCGAACGCGATTTTTTCCAGGGTATCTCCCAGGTATTGCATGTGGTCATAATCAATATTGGTAATGGCACAGGCCAGGGGAGCGACGATGTTGGTGGAATCGAAACGCCCGCCCATGCCCACCTCAATCAAGGCGACATCCACCTTCTGTTGGTCGAACCAGCGAAAAGCCATGGCCGTGTTCAGTTCAAAGAAAGTTGGAACCTGTCCTGTCGCTTCAGCGACCTGTTGGAACCAGGCGACATTTTCCCGCAAGGCCGCTTCGGGCATGGGCACACCGTCCAATAGAAACCGTTCCGTCACATCGAGGAGATGGGGACTGGTGAAGCGCCCCACCCGGTACCCCGAAGCGTTCAGTATGGAAGCAAGAAAAGCGAGCACACTGCCCTTGCCGTTGGTGCCCGCCACATGAATGACCGGACGGGACAGGTGGGGTCGTCCGCTGGCCTCCATCATGGCGCTGATATTCTGCAGCCCCAGCTTGATGCCGTGCAAAATAAGCGAATCCAGGTAGGCCCGGGGGTTATCCTCCCCGGCGCCATCAGGGAAGGGCATGTCCGCCTCCCGATTCCGGTTGCGACACCCCCCTTTTGTTAACCGGCTCCAGGTACGCCACCAGCCGCACCAGGAACTGGCGCATTTCATGGCGCTTAACAATGGCGTCGACAAAGCCGTTTTTCAGCTGATACTCGGCCGTCTGAAAGCCTTCCGGCAATTTTATTTTTAGGGAACCCTCAATGAGGCGCTTTCCCGCAAAGCCGACATAGGCGCCCGGTTCGGCCAGAACGATATCGCCCAGGGAAGCGAAACTCGCCCACACCCCCCCGGTGGTTGGATCCGTTAAAATCGTGATATAGGGCAACCGCGCCTGCTGAAGTTCACGGACGGCGTTGGCCGTTTTGGCCATTTGCATCAGGGCGAGGGTGCCCTCCTGCATGCGTGCGCCGCCGCTGGCCGTGAAAACAACCAGGGGGCAGCGGCGCGTAATCGCGTCTTCGGCGAGGCGGCAGAATTTTTCACCCACCACGGCGCCCATGCTTCCCATCATGAACTCGGATTCCATGATACCCAGGGCGACCTCGCGTTCCCCGATGCACGCCATACCGGTGAGGAGCGCCTCGTCAAGCCCGGATTTCTCCCGGGCCCGGGCAACACGTTGGAGATAGCTTTCCTCCCCCACGTGAAAATCCAGGGGATCCGCGGTAACCACATCTTTGTGGGTTTCCCGAAAAGAACCCTCATCCACGGTAATGGCGAGGCGGCGGGAAGCGCTAATCCGGAAGTGCCGTCCGCAGGCGGGACATACCCGGTCGTTCTCTTCGAACTCGGCGCGGTATACCGTCTGCCGGCAGCCTTCACACTTGATCCAGAGCCCCTCCGGCATATCGGTTTTGGCCCCCCCGCGCGACACGACGCGTTTTCGCGAGAACAGGGACATTGGTGTCATGCACCTTCTATGATTTCACAGGCCGGCGCGTCATCGATATTGGACAGGTGATAGAGCAACCGCCCGCAATGCTGGCACGCGTGTATTTTGTCGTTCGCGAGGATTTCATTGACTATCTGGGGGCGCACCGCCATAAAACATCCGCCGCAGGTTTCGTCTTTCAACGGCACCACCGCGGGCGTGCGCACCTTGCGGATGCGCTCGTATCGCGCCAGGAGTTCCGGACCCACTTTGGCCGCCTTCGGGGCGCGCGTCTTTTCAAGTTCCTTGCGTTCCGCGGTAAGTTCCTTTAGATTATTATCGATAACGGCGCACTCTGCATCGATTTTTTTGATTTCGGCCTGTATACGCTCCCGATCCGCCTCCAGGGCCGCTTTCGCCTCATCATATTCAAGCATCAACGCTATGATCCGCTCCTCCTTGATGGCGATCTGCTTTTTCAGCAATTCCATCTCGTGAAGCAACGCCTTGTACTCTTCATTCTTTTTAATGCTGTACAGCTGGCCCTCGTACTTCTGTATCTGGGCCTGCCGCTGCTCTATCTCCCCGGTACATTCACGCTGTTTGAGCTGAATGCTTTTGCAGCGCTCCTCGCTGTTCTTCAGTTCCTCATCAAGACGCTTCCTGTGTATGGAAAACTTGTCCTTCTGTTTGGGCAGTTCCTTCTCACGCGCCTTGTGCTCCGCTATCTTTATGTCCAGGTTCTGTAATTCGAGTAAGTCCAGCAATGTATCAGTTCTCCAACGGGTTGGGATAAATAAAAAAGCCGCAGCCTGAAGAGGCTGCGGCATGGAAAAATGCCCGGCTGAAGGAAGCAGGCAACAGACCTTTAAACTGGTCTTTCGTGCAGGACGCCTGCCGGGCCGAAAAACGTCCCTTCAGCGCAAGTGCACTTGGATATATGCCTGAATCGTTCATCATCGTCATTCATTGCGGAGCTCCGGCAACCCGCGTAACAGGGTATCCCAGAACCCGCCACCTTTTTTCAACTGTAAAGGCCGCTTGTAACAACCCGTCCCCGTCGGCCTCCGGTGAACAGGCTGAGCAAGTATATCAAATAAGCACCCGGCACGACAAAAAGCCTTCCGGAACGGCATGCGCCACGACCGTCATGGCAGATAAGGAACCGTGCCCGACGCATCGATCTCATACCCCCAGCGCCGGATGTACGCCATGCCCGGCAGGAATTCATCGGCCAGCAAGGCACGCCTGCGGGTCAACCGGTTCTCCATATCCTTAATCAGCGTCATCTGTTCAGGATCATCAACGAGGTTGCGCTGTTGATAAGGATCCGCGATATTGTCATAGAGTAGCCAGGGCCCGTTGATGTCGCGCACATAGGTATGGCGCCGGGTTCGCAGCCCGCGATAGGCGCGGCCCAGGTGACGCGCCGTGGTCCACTCCCCGAAGGGATGGGGACACATGATGAGAGCGGCCCCGTCCGTGGGATCCTGACCGCCCCGGACATACCCGGAAAAATCCAGCCCTTCCACCGTCTCCGGAACCGCGATGCCGCAGAGACCGAGGAGGGTCGGCAATATATCCGGTGCGCTTATGGGGGCATCGTTGCGTTCCGCCTGCCGTCCGAATCCTTCAGGGCACCGCAACAGGAAGGGCACCCGGATGGACTCGTCCCAGGGGCGCTGTTTGCGCTGTTCGCCCTGGGAGCCCAGCATGTCGCCATGGTCGGAGGTAAACAGAAAAAGCGTGTTTTCTTCCAGGCCTGTTTCGCGCAAGGTATCCAGCAACTGTCCAAGACAGGCATCGAGCGCGGAACAATGGGCGTAATAGCCTGCCAGCCATTGCCGTGCCTCGCCTGCCATGGTTTCGGGCACGTTCGGGCGCAGGATGATACTTTCCGGAGAATAGAGATCTTTATACTCCTGCGGGGCGGTTTCATAGGGGTTATGGGGCGGCCCCCAGGACAACACCAGCAGAAAGGGTTTTTCCTTGGAACGGCCGCGGATATACTCCGCCGCGTCCCGGGTCTGGGCAGTGGGATCATAGCCCTCCCACTGTTTCTTTTCGTTGTCATTGCCGGCATAATAAGGGGAACGGTTATAGTCGTGGGTGCATTCAAGCGCCTTCCAATAGGAGAAGCCCTGGCGCCGTTCCGGCGGGATGTAGGCCGAGCGCCCCTGCCCGTCAAGATGCCACTTGCCGATGTACGCCGTGTCATACCCGGCGGCGGCGAAGACCTTTCCCATAGTAACGGCGTCCGGGTCCAGCGTAACGTCATTCACAAAAACGCCGTGGGTAAGCGGGTATTGCCCCGTCATCAAGGATCCGCGATAGGGCGAACAGACCGGACAATTGGATATGGCCAGGCTGAAATTCAGACTTTCCTGAGCCAGGGCATCCAGGCGGGGCGTCTTCACGTTCGGGTCGCCGGCATAGCCGGTTGCCTGGGCGCGCCACTGATCCGCGAACACAAGCACAACATTGGGATTTCGCATATGCATACCCGTCCTATCCTGTAGTGTTACCATTGCCCGAGACCCGGTCGCGGCTCATTTCCGCCAGCAGTTCCCGCAGGCTCGGATACAGCCGCCTGTAACGGCCCAATAGATCCTGGTACCGTTCATGATTCCGGGAGTCCGGTTCGAAAACACGGTCGCGCTCGACAAAACCGGCGACCGCCTGATCCGGACTATCATAAGTGCCCATGGCCAGCCCGGCCAGCATGGCCGCCCCGGCCGCGCCGCATTCGGTGTTTTTCAGACGGACAAAGGGGGCGCCGAAAATGTCCGCCTTAATCTGCAGCAGGGCATCCGATTTCGCGGCGCCGCCCGTGGCGATAAACTCCGAGGTGTCCGCGTGCACATGTTGAAGCGCCTGAAGACTTTCGCAAAAATAAAACGAGGCCCCCTCGATGACAGCCTTCAGAATTGATCCCCTGGGCGTGTCCGTGTGCAGTCCCGCGATCACCCCCGCGGAGTCCGGCAGATAGTCCGGCGCGCCCGTCGGCTCGAAATGGGGCAGCACCAGCATGCCCGTGGGCCCTTCCGGCATTTCGCGCATAAGTGTGTCATAAATGTCCGCATCCGGGGGTAGCAGACGCTGATCGGCGGTGGCGAACACATCGCGGAACCACTTGAGCAGCACGCCGCTTTGGTTGTAAATAAAAGACATATACAAGTCCGGCAGCACGTGGTGTTCAATGCTCAAGCGGGCGTCACGCATGGCGTCATAACAGGGGATGTGATCAAACACGGGTGTAATACATTCGATCGTACCGATACCGCAGATAGCCTTGCCGCCCGCGATGATGCCCGCGCCCAGGGCATTGCAGCACTGATCATGGCCGCCAAGGACAATCTTCGTGTCCCGGGTCAGCCCCAGTTCTTCGGCGAGGCGTCCGGCCACGGTTCCGGTAATCGTGCCTGCAGGCGCCACCCGCGCCAGGCGTTCACGGGAAATGTCCGCCCAACCCAGCAAGGTATCGGACCAGTCTTCTTTTTTCAAATCAAAGAGCAACGTACGGTTGGCATGGGAATAACTCGTCACCGACTCGCCGCCGAAAAGGAACGAAACCAGGTCGGTCCACAGCAGGAATTTCCAGACCCGGTCAAAAAGGCCTGTTTCATGGTCCCTCAGCCACAGCAACTTGGGCAGCGAATAGTTGGCGGCCAGAATATTCGGGTTGATGTCATAAAAAGGCCCCTGCCCCATCTCCCCGGCCAATTGTCCGGCATATTCGCCGCCCCGCACATCCGAAGACAGGATGGCAGGACCGAGTATATCGCCCGATTCGGAGACGGGCGTCATCGCCTCCCCCATGGCGCTGACGCACAACGCGGTGACGGGATCCTCAGCCGCGCACGCAGCAGCTTCGGCAATGGACTCCTTGATTAGAGTGATGACCTGGAGGCTGTCCAGTTCCGCCCAGCCCGGCTTGCGATGAAGCGTCGGATATTCTCTATAGGCCAAGGCAAGCAGCCTCCCCTCCTCGGAGAATAGGCCTGCCTTGCAGCCGGTGGTTCCGATGTCAATACCCATCAGGCTCATGATACGCCCTCAGTTTATCTTTTCCCACAAATGATACCTCAGACAATGGGTGGCTGCCGTGGCAGTCTTGCCTGACTGCGCGAGACAATTGAAGGAGCCCGCCTCCGCCTTGACAGAATGCGGCTTGTTCGCCACAAAGTCAATACTGCGCGCACCGTCCCAATAGGCGCATGTGGCGCACTTCTTTTCCGTGATGCGGTAAACGCCGTGGGCCATGCCGCCGTACTCCTTGTTTAGTCTGTTTCAAGTGCTTCCTGTATCGCACAGCATAACAAACATAACAGGGAAAAACGATGTGGACCAACTTATTTCCAACTTTTCAGGCATCCGTTTTGACAGGCCAAACGCGATAATGCGAGTCATCGTACTTGAAGCCATAAACTTAAAAAAGATATTGAACCGGACTGACATCACATTTTCCAAATGAACCATAGCAAAACACGGTTGTCTTTTCCCCATCAGGTCCATCCCGGCAGAGGCAAAGTTTAGTGGGGGGGTAGAATCCCCCCGGGCCTTACCCGTAACCGTGTGTTGCAGTTTTGGGGGACTGTATTAGCCGTGCCGCCGCTTTAGCCTTCTTGTTCGTGGCACTTCCGGGATTTCTATATACGCTTCAATATCGGCCTTAACCAGAAAGAAAAAGCGCAAGCACGGCTTACGCACTCCAAAGGATGACGAGCCGGGACTGTAATCTAATTCTTATCTTCCATGTCCGGCGTAGTTTGGTTATCATCCGGGTGTTCATCCGGATCAGGCGGTTTGGGTATCGGCGCTGCCTGCCGTTTTTTTCTATTTGCGTATCCCAGCGCCAGGACCACCACAATGGCGCAGAGGACAAGGGCGGCCGCTCCCATGATCAGCACGATGCGGGCTAAAAGTTGAACCGCCGGGGTCCGCACAGAATCGAGAAACGGGATGCGGGGAAGCATGCCGGCCCACCTGCCACGGGCTTTCGGATGCGGAGCAGGCGCCATGTCAAAGGCCCATTGCTGCCACCTGTTGAAGCCCGACCTGCCGCGCCACACATAGTCATAGGGGTTGCGGCCGATCTTGTTGAAGAGACTCACCGCCTTCTCCTTGTCGTGATAGAGGCACGCCATCAGGCAGTGCTGGTTGAGATAGTAATCGGATTCCGGGAACGCCTCGATCAATTCGCCACAGCCCGCATCGATCTTTTTCCAGTCAAGGAAATGGTCCTTTACATAGTCCTCGCCCCCCAGGCACGTCGCCAAGTGGGCGGCGATCAGCGCATACAGGGTATGCCCGTATTTCTCCCGGGTCCGTTCGAAGGCTTTTTCGACAAAACGTTCAAGTTCGCCATGGCGGCCACCCCAGCGATGGGTAAGGGTCCACGCCCTGGCGCTATACAGTGGGAAATACCCGGCATCGATTGTAACGCCCTTGTCAAAGAGAGCCTGAAGATCTTCGTTCGTGTAATCCAGGCAGTTGCCGATGTCAATCATGGCCGCGTAAAACTGGGGGTCGTTGCTATTCAAGGCCTCGGCCTCCCGCAGAACCCTGTCGGCGGCGCCCAGTTCCCTGTGGAAGACCCGCCACCCCTCATCGCTAACCGTATCGGCATATCCGCCGCCGCGCGCTTCCCATCCGTAGGCGGCATACACCTCGGCCTGAACGATAAAGGGCGTCACGGATTCCGGATAGGCCTGCTTCCAGCGTTCAAGCAGTGCCTCGAATACTTCCCGCTGCTTCGGGGAGACATCATCGCAGCCTTTCTTCAATTCGTCATAGAAATAATCCAGCTGCCATCCCCCGCCGCTGTACCGGCACTGGTGCCGACGAAGCCGGTCGGCCATTTCCTCTACCACGTCGAAGTGTTCCCCGGCAAGGGTACACCCGGTTTCATCGGGTTCGACCTGATACTGGCGGGAAATCGGATCGCCCGCCTCGCGCGCGACATCCCGGCCGCCGTTCTCAGGGCAAGCGTTTTGCCCGATATCGGGTTCCGTGTTTTCATCGCTCACCAGAATCCCGTGCAAGGTGTTCTTCCGGCACGCGTTTCCTTCCGCCTTGCCCCCGGCCCCGCAATAGAACCCTATGCCGTGCTTCCCGTTTTCATTGCACTCGTTTTCGGAAATAACAGGGGCGGTGAACCAGCTGGAGACATAGATGCCGCAGGAGGTATTGCCCTTGCAGGTATTCCGCGCCACCTCACCGCCGGCGCCCAGGCAAATGGTTATCCCGTTGTTCCCGTTTCCGGAACACACGTTGTCGCGCACCGCGACCTCGGCGCCCAGGGACTGAATGACAATGCCGTTCCAGGTGTTTTTCTCGCAGGTGTTTCCCGTAACCGCGCCGGTTGCGGCCAGTTTGAAGATGATCCCGTTGTTTTCGTTTTCCGCGCAGGTGTTGCCCTCGGCGAGGCCGTTTGCCCATTTGTCAATCAGTATGCCCGGGCCCGTGTTGCCCGTGATGGTATTGTTCTTCAGAACAATCGAAGTGCCCCTGTTAAGCGCCCTGACACCCCACCGATTGTTGTTCGAACAGGTGTTTTCCTCCGCCACCACTTTCGCACCTTTGGTAAGGCTGATGCCGCCCCACGGATTGTTGCTGCATACATTGCGCAACAGCGTCGCCTCCGTGCCTTCTCCCCTGACATAGATACCCGTCTGGGAATTGCCCTCCGCCCGGCATTCGACCACGCGGCTGTTGCTCTTCTCTTGCACGGCGATCCCGCTGCCGGCGCTGGGCCCCAGGATGCAGTTGCGAATCTCCACGCTGCTGTTACGGACATCCACCGCGGGTGTAAAATCCTCCCGGTTGGGATCCAGGGAGGCCACATCTGAATGCTCAAACTTGAACCCTGAAATACTCCCGCCGGTGGCATCAATTACCTTCAGCACTTCCCCTTTCGCACTGGGCGTACGAACGATCGTACTGTCCGGCCCGGCGCCTTTCAGTTCAACACCGTCCTTGAAAAGGAGGGTTTCCTCGTAGACACCCGGCCCAACCTCGACACTGTCGCCCGGGGCGGCGGCGTCAAGGGCTGCCTGGATGGAAGCATAGTCTTCGGGCACCGTTAACCGTTCAGCAGCGGCATTTATACACAGTGCACTGGCAAGAAAGATAAGAACCAGCATGGCCCTGTTCATGGCATCCTTTCCTGGTCCGTGACGAAACCACGATGACAGTTGAGATAATATTTCTGAGTTAACTATATCAGGACAAGAAGTATGGATACAATACGTGCTGGAGGTGTCCCGGGAGGTGGATACGACGTGTAGGATTGGTAGGGCGCATAGGACTGGTAGAACAATAGGAAGGGTAGAATGCGTAGGAGGCTTCGGGCCGCAAAACCGGTTTAGCGGTCCGCAGCCGGGCAGACCACACGGAAGCCGACGTTGTAAACGGATTGCCAGGTGGCGTAGGGGCGCCGAGCGATGGCCTTTTCAGGCCGGTCGGCCCAGGACCCGCCGCGTACCGTGCGGACAGCAGGGCCGCCTTCCGCCGATGTGCAGGCATCGCGCGTCCACTCGGCGGCGTTTCCGAGCATGTCATGCAGGCCGAAGGGATTGGGCGCGAAGCTTCCCACGGGCGCACTGACTCGGTACCCGTCGTTGAATTCAGCCCGAGCGAGGCGCCAGGGATGGATGGCGCCCGAGGGCAGCTTCCACGGGTCATGGGTTTCCACACGCAGGAAGGAGGCGTCCGCCAGGTTCTCAAAGGGGCTGAAGTCCATTTCCGGGGGGCCGTACCATAGCGGAGCATCGCCGCCAGCGCGGCAGGCGTATTCCCATTGAGATTCGGTGGGCAGGTCGAAGGCCTCCCCGGTGACGGCGCCCAGCCATTCGCAGAACGCCCGGGCCCGCTCCCAGGAAACGCGCACCACGGGTTGATCAGGGGTGTTCAGCGGCCAGCCCCGCTCTCCCGTGCTGAACTGCAGAAAATCACCATGTTCCAGGCGGCTGTCGTGTTCCAGGTCGAACAGGGTAAACTGGGCGTTGGTCACTTCAGTGGCGCCCATCCAGAAGGGTTCCGCGATTTCCACGGGACCGGCATCCGAAACATAGCGCCCGGCAGGCACACGGACGAGGTGGAGTTGAATGCCATCAGCCAACGCGATCGATCGTTTTTCAGGGACAAGGCTATGTCCGACATCGGTATCGACATCGGTATCGACATCGGTATCGACATCGGTATCGGCATCGGCATCGGTATCGGTATCGGTATCGGTATCGGCATCGCTATCGCTATCGCTATCGCTATCGCTCGCATCGCTAACATCGATGGTATCGACAGTCCCGTCTCGCTCCCTGCGGTCGCTCGTTAGGGACAGTCCCTCTTGATACGGGGTGAGATGATATATGGTTTCGGGATCGTCGCCGATGCCCAGGGCGTACTTGGCGTGCATATCGAGGCGGCGCCGGCGCTGGTGGTCCACCTTGTCCGTGCCGACGATTTCATGCCAGGTGCCGTGGGCGGGTGTGTTCAGGTCAATCCAGGTAATGAGGCGGTCCCAGGATTCCGGGTCGAGGATAATACCCTGGTGTCCGCCGCGCAGGTGGCGCACCAGGTCGGTGGTGCCGGCGTGAAACTCCAGGGGCATGAGCAGGTGCAGGTCACTTTCCATGGTGTGGCCGCGCACGTACCGGCGCAGGGCGAGATAGGCGGGCGGAAACTGGGAGCCGTTGTTGTAGGCGGGTTCTTCGGCGGTGGTATGTATGTCGGGCAACTCCCGGAAATCGGGTTTACCGACATCCGTGCCGTCATGGCAGCGCACACAGTAGCGGTCCAGCACGGGCTGCACTTCGCGGCGGAAGGAGAAGCCCCGCTCGGGCCCGTACCACGGCGCAATGTCCGAGAGCGCGCGTCGGGCCGCCAGGCTCGGGCGCACGGGCGGCGGGGTGTTCTGCGGTTCATGGCAGCCGACACAGGAGAGCGTTTCGCCGGGCATGGCGGTCATCCAGCTGCGCATCAGTTGCAGGGCCTGGCCTTTTTCGTCCAGGGGCTGGACGGACACGGGCGTATTCGCCGGCACGCGGAAGAAGGCGGAGCCATCCGGCTCGACGGGCACGGTGCCCAGCACGCGTTTGATGTCCCAGGGACCGTCAAGTCCCACGCGGTTAATCTGCCCGCCCATGCCGTGATAAGCGAAGTGGTAAGTGAACAGGCGCAATTGCTTGACCGTACCCCGGGGCACGCCCTTTAGCCCGTCGCCTTCATAAATGTCGCTCAGAAATACCACGGCATCGTTGCGGCCGGGGTCCACGCGGTCCGGAATGACCGGGGGCCGGGGCACGGCAGCCAAAGGTATCGGCTCGAAAAGGGCGTAGCCCGATTCTTCTCGCAGGAGGACCCGGTTGTCAAAGCGATCCACGAGATACAGACCCCAAAGCGCTTCGGGCCCCGGCTTGCAGGAAACGAGAAAATACGTGTCGCTGAGCGGGAAAGGATGCAGGAACTTCGGCCAGGAATCATCCACCAGGTTGTCCCGCAACACCGGTTCCACGGCCTTGCCGTAACCGGGGATGCGCTGGATAACGCCGTCCGCCTCCCGGCGTCCGTGGGCGGCATCGAGAAGCACCAACTCGCCCATGCGCGGCACGCCGTGATGGCCGCCGACAATCGTAACCACCTTGGTGGCGCTTCCCGGCAAGGGCCGGGCATAAAACATGGCGTTCGGCCAGTAGGAATTGCTGCCGTAATATTCCATCTGCTCCGTGCCGTCCGGGTTCATGTGAAACAGGATGCGGGACGCGAAATGGGGAATATCGGAATATTCCCAGCGCAGGTACAGAACGCGTCCGTTGGGAAGTATCCGGGGACACCAGTCATGGTCCTGTTCAAAGGTCAGCCGCCGTATCGCGCCCGTGGCGACGTCATACCGGTACAGATTGGACACATGGGAGGAACCGGTCACACAAGGCACCCCGACAAAGGGCGCGGTGGAAGCGAAAACGAGGTTATCGTCGGGGAGGTAACAGGCCTCGTAGTTGTCCACATCGGGTTCGTTAATCAGGGACACCTCTTGCGCCCGGCCTGTGGCCAGATCCAGTTCATGGACCTGCCAGCGCCCGTTGGATCCGGGCATGGAAAAGAGGAGCCTGCCCGCGTCCCAATGCAGCGCCAAGTCTCCCGCGAAAACGTCCTTGTCCGGTCGATACACGCGCTGTGGGGTTCCATCTCCGCGCGGGAACATCCGGCAGATCTCGTTGTCAAAACCTGACAGGGGCAGGGAGGAATTGCTTTCCCAGTTCTGGGGCAGTCCGAGCTGCCCCGCACCGCGCCGGATAAACAGGAGTGCACCGAAGTCAAGCAGCGGGTTGGCCAGCAACGCCGCCCGCGCCTGTTCGCGCCACGCTTTCATGGCGGGATTGTCAGCAGTGTCCCCGTTTTCCGGAGCATTTCGCAGCGCGGCCAAGCCGTCCGACCCGACAGCATAGGCGACGCCGAAGGTCCGCTGCAGATCCTCCACCGCCCGGCAGACCGCATCGGGGTTAAGGCACTCCTCACCGCGAACGGGTACGGTCCACATCGTAAAGGCGACAAACAACACCGTTGCGAATAACCGTCCTGTATGCGCGAAATACCCGTTATCCTGCATGCGCTGGGTCCACCATTGTTGTTTTCAACCTAAAAACGGCTGTTAACGCCGGGAAAACCTCTTAAAAGAAAGGACCGAAAGGACCGAAAGGACCGAAAGGACATAAAGGACGCGGGTCAGGCGGGAGTGCCGAGCAGCACGGCGTCCCGACGCATGCGTGCCACGTCCGCCTCTTCCAAGTGCAGCCCGCCCGCCGCGGCGTTGTCCGCCGCCTGGGCCGCGGTGCGCATGCCGCACAGCACATGGGTGACGCCTGGCTGGGCCGCCGTCCACGCGATCACCAGCTGGGCCAAAGAACAGGCATACTTTTCGGTCAGGTCCGACCAGCCGGCGAGCATGTTCAACACCTTGGGGCGGTTCTCCATCTTGAACCAGGCGTTCCAATTTTCATCGCTGCGGAATTCGGTTTTCTTGAACTCGCGGTCCATGCCCACCTTGCCGGTCAACAGGCCTTGTTCCAACGACATGTAGGTCAGCGTGCCGATGCCTTTTTCCTTGCAATACCGCAGGATATCGGTCTCGGGTGCGCGATAGAGCATGCTGTAACGGAACTGGTCGCTGGCGACGCCGCCGCAGGCATGGTATTCCTGGAGCTGGGCGAGGGAAACGTTGGACACGCCGATGGCGCGGATCTTGCCCTCATCCTTCATTTTCCAGAGACAGGCCATGGTGTCCTCAATGGGCGTCAAATCGGGCTCCTTCGCGGGCCAGTGGGTCTGGTACAGATCGATGTAGTCCGTGCCGAGCCGGCGCAGGCTGTCTTCCAGTTCAATCTGTATGGTATCGGGACGCAGGCTGATATAGGTGTCCTTGCCGTCCAGGTGGTAGTGAAAGGAGCCCCGCTTGTCCTGCCACCAGATGCCGCACTTGGTGGCGATGACCACCTTGTCGCGGCGCCCTTTCAGGGCCTGACCCAGCACCTCTTCGGCGTGCCCCCAGCCGTAGCCCGGCGCCGTGTCAATGAAATTGACGCCGGCGTCCAGCGCGGCATCCACGGCGCGCAGCGATTCCTGGTCTTCCACACCGTCCCATGACAGCCCGCCGCCCGTCACCCAGGTGCCCATGGCGACCACGGAAGCCTCAATGCCTGAACGACCAATTTTTCTGTACTGCATGGTTGTATCTCCTTGTATTTGTCCTGCGGCCCGTTTTCATGACGGACCGCGGTTATTCCCATATGCGCACGTCGCCCTCATCCCGCTCCCGCAACGTGTCGCGGCTTCACCTGTGTTTTGACCCCTTGATTTTTTAGCAGGGGGAAAACGCCCGTGAAGCAGGTGCAGGGTTCGAGGGGGAAAACGCCCGGCGGTTCGGGCGCCTACTGCGCCTTGACCGCGATACTGCCTATCTTCACCTTTGCGGCGATCAGGCCCGGCGTGTTCAGGGTACCCGCAAGACCCGCGGCGCGGGCGCCCATGAAACGATGCTTCACATCAAGGTCCAAATCCTCCGATTCAGCCTTGCCAATATCCACCAAGAAATCATATTCGAATCCGCCGCGCTTCGGCACGCGCAGTTCCAGCTCCCCCACGTCGATATCAATACGATGTTCCCCCCACACGCCCGCCGGGGAATCGGCAATCAACTTTCCCACGGAAACGGAGGCCTTCACATCTCCTGGAAGGTTCTTCAACTCCATGTCCCCGAATTGAATCTCGGCGCTTGTGGAAATCAGGGTGGGACCCTCCACAACACGGTTGACGTGGGGCACCACCCGCACGAACAGGCGTTCGAGCAGGCCGCGGGGCGCCATTTGAACCTTCATATCAATACGCCCCGTGTCATTCATTACGGGCGTTGCCATCACCTTGCCCAGGTACGCTTCCGGCGAAGCCAAGCCGAAAAGGCTGTACGCGTCCACATATTTTTCCGTGCGTATATAAACCGCCCCATTCAGGTTGTTCAGTTCGGCCCCGGATACCTTCACATCGCCCAGGGGATTGGAAATGGATAATTCCGTGGCGGAACACAACTCCATTTCCTCCACGATCATGGGGCTGGTGCCCTTAATACAGCCTGGAAGCAACGCTGCGGCAAGCATGATCAGCAACGCAATCATGACTCGTATTTCACCGCGGCAACGCATACTGCACCACTCCCGTCTATTTTTTAATGGACACACACCAAGTTATTATGCCCGGTCACTTAAGAGTAACGTTTGCACCGGACATTGTTACAGGCTGGAAAGAGCCTTTCCTGAAGATAACATTTCCACCATAGACTTATATTCCATAAAATATTCACCCCGTAGGGCTGGTCATGAAGTATACCATAAAGCCCTGAATACTACAACAAATATTGTTTTTTTGCCCTATTGTCAAAATGTCTTGACCCCTTAGTTCAACGCGGAAATCCTACCCGCAGTGTCGATACTCCCGTTTTTTTTCATAAGCGGCGTTTGAAAGCGGACGGCGTCTCCGAAGCCCCGTCCCCGAAATCCTATTCACCGGCAACCATCACGAAGCGCTACCCAATGGTACTGGTCCCGTATCGAAAGAGAAGAAAAGAGAATAGGCGACCACGCGAACAAACCGCAGCCACAGGGAAAGTGCCAGGAGAGATTTACCGGAGTATCCGGCCAAAAGGACAGCATGTGATACGGGAAGCGCAAAACCAAACCCATTTCAAACAACTGCACGCTTAGCGGCCAGCACTCCCCACAGAACGTCATTCCGCTTTTTAGGTGACTCATGCGCCATTACAGAGCGCTGCTGGATAAAACGAAAAAGGCCGAAATCCAGATGCATGCCGCTTAAAGAGAGCAGCCCCCCGAAACGTCTGTCATACGGTCAAAGAATACCGTGCCGACACCGGATGCCGCCGCGACGGGAGAATCTTACGCGGCCCAGCGCCACCGACAGCAACAACACCGCCGCCGCTACAACGGCCCTCCCCGACAAGGCAAGCCCCCACACCACCTCCAGGGTAATAATCGGCGACGTCGCTTCCCCGCTCTGATCAATGCCCACGCAGTAATAGCTACCCTTGTCATCATAGTACACCGGGTCCAAAACCAGTGTTTCCTCATGGGCATCAGGAATCAGTTCATACTTCTTTGCGTCCCGGAAACGATACCACTGGAAATCAATAAGGCCGGTATAGTTTACGGGAATGACCGTTATTTCCACCCGGTCACCGGAGACCGCATGCACGGGGTCAGAACCGTTGTATAACAGGGCAAAAAGGCCTTCACCTTCACCTTCACCTTCACCTTCACCTTCACCTTCACCTTCACCTTCGCCCTCACCTTC
>JAAYBJ010000048.1 GCA_012730105.1 Candidatus Hydrogenedentota bacterium | reverse complement strand
CGAAAAACCGGAATGACGCGTTGTTTTTGGGTCTTTGAGACATATCAAAACATGACATTCTTCTTGGTTACCTATACTTAAAACAGAACTCATAATTAATTGTCAACGGAATCGCCTTAAGCGCCTACATCTCGATCTATCCCGCAAGGCCCTCCTACGCTTCCTTTTCCCTCCGCCAGCGGATTTATGGAAGGCCGGTTTCCCGGCTTCATCCACAATCCCCCAGCATAACGGTGGTCCTGAATATAAATCAGGCGCAAAAATGATTTTTCGGTTGGGCAATAGGGTGGCATCGATTTCTCCTTGTTCAATAGAACAATCGGATTCAATCCGAGCCTGTCCATACCTTATTCTTCTTATAAAACGATGCGAACTGTTTGTATATAAGCGACATAAACGAGTACTATTGCAGGAGATAAGTAAGGGTGCGGAAGACAGTCTTCGATTTGATACAAAGACGTTTGCAGTACACCGAAACGATGGTAAAAGAAAGTAGTGAATTTATTGTTTTAGCAGGGCCATAAGGAGGGAACAAAAAGGAAATGGAAACAGCCCAAATTAAACCGGGGGGGGGGTAGTAATGGGATCCCTGTTTCCGGAACCCGTGCGCGTGCTGGCAGTGGAATCGCTGGGGACTGCCATCAAGTTGATCGGCCAGGGGCTGAACGCCAACATGGTCCGCCAGCCTATTCTGCAGTACTGCTGTCTTGAACGCAAAAATGATTTCAATGACTTGTCTCGTTTATCCCTTTCGTCAATGTTCGAGGAGGAGTGATACTGCATTACAAACTGGGTATAAAATATTTACTCCCCGTGAGCGCTTACACATAGAACCTCCCATGGATGCCCAGAGTTCGCAGTGTGCCAGGATAAGGTCCACGACAATCGAGTTTAGGAAGTGTATGATTCAATGACGAATATCACTCATACACATTTTTATTTGTCATGAGAGAAACCGTTATGAAACGCAAGGATTTGGATAGTCTGATCGCTTTGGGCGAAGGATTCACAACGGAATTCAAGCGCTCGGGCACGGCAAATCTCGGCAGGGAATTGTGCGCGTTTGCCAATGCAGACGGCGGTATGATTCTGATTGGGGTTACGGATGACGGGAGATGCCTGGGTGTTCAGAACCACAATCGGCTTAAGTCCGAGGTGCAGGCGATTGCCCGTTCCGCGGAGCCTACCATCCTTGTGAATGTCGAAAGCGTGGATGCCGTCCTTTGCATCAGGGTCCCGGCGCAGCAAGGCAAACCCTATTCCTTTGGCGGAAAATTCTATCTTCGAGAAGGGGCCTCATCGCAGCAGATGTCCCGCGATGAGATTCGGGAGTTCTTTTACAGGGAAGGCCTGATCCATTATGATGAAACACCCTGCAACGCTTATGATTTGAAAAGAGACCTGAAACCCCCTATTTGGGCTCGCTTTATCAAGCGTGCGGGTCTCCCGGAATCCCTCGACAGGAAAACCGCCCTGCATAACCTGCATCTGATTAAAGATGGAAAGATGACTCATGCGGGCGCATGGTTGCTGACCGATGACATTGGTCGTTATACCATGCAGGCCAAGATCATCTGCGCGCTGTTTCAAGGCACGTCCAACGCCACCATTCTGGATCGCAAAGAATTCTCGAGCGACCTGTACACCAATTACCAGGAGTGCATGGCCTACCTGAAGTCGAAACTCAATTCCGCATTTATTCCAACCTCCTCAGGCAGAAACGAACGGCTGGAACTACCGGAGGAAGCGCTCCGGGAAGCATTGGTCAACGCCATTGCCCACCGTGATTACCGGATACCGGGCAGTGTACAGTTGCATATTTTTCATGACCGTCTCGAAATAGTCAGTCCGGGCGGATTGCCCGCCGGAATGCGCCAAGAGGACCTGGGCCGCAGAAGTATACCGCGCAATCCATTGCTGTTCGGATTACTCTTTCGCATGAATCTCGTTGAACAGGTGGGTAGCGGCATCAACAGAATCCGCCTGCTTTGTAAAAACTATGGCGTGGCAATCCCTAAAATCGAAGTGGAAGATAACTGGGTTACCGTTGTATTTAAACGACTTAACAGAACTGACCAAACGGCAGGCGCTTCAGTGACCCAGTCGGTGACCCAGTCGGTGACCCAGTCAGTGACCCAGTCGGTGACCCAGTCAAGCGATCCGATTGATCAAGTATTGCGTGTTCTTTCAGAGCATGGCGAACTCTCTTCCAGCCAATTACGGGAAGCCCTTAACGTCAAGCACCGTCACCTGTTTAGACACAATTATTTACATCCGGCACTCGCCCGGGAATTGATAGCGATGACGATTCCGGATAAGCCCTCAAGTCGTCTGCAAAAATATAGACTGACCCATAAGGGTAAACGTGTTCTTAAGCAAGGGACGCCGGACAACGGCTAGCCGCGTAAACAGGAGAACTCTCTCAATGGCTTTGCAACCTTAACATAAACTCATCACCCCGCGAGAAGACCTGCGCGAGGAGCGCCCCCTGGACGCGGCGGAGTTCGCGGTACACCTGGATCTGGTGCGGGACAATCAGGGGCCGGAGGTCTACCGGGTGCCGGAAGAATTTTTCCGCCGCACTTTCCTGACCAAGAATTTGTTATCGCTGGCATCGGAAGCCGTACGGCGCTTGAACGGCGAAATTACCGAGACCTCGGCGGTATTCAACATGGCGACGCAATTCGGCGGCGGCAAAACCCACGCGCTGACCCTGCTCTACCATCTGGCTACCCACGGAAAGGCGGCGGGTAAATGGCCCGGGGTACGGCAGATGGTAGATCAAGCGGGCGTAAAGAGCATCCCGGAATGCCGGACGGCGGTGTTTGCGGGGACCGAGTGAGTTTAATGCCATTTAGGGACTAGGAATTTTACTTGATAGGCGGATAAGGCCCACTAATAAGATACCACATATAAGCATAAACAAGGTGAGGCTGGATGAGCCGGGAATTTGCACATCAGTGTCCGGAACTATTGGATTTAGCCCCCAACGAAATTCAAATGCATTGCTGTAACCATCTCCGTCATAGTCGTTTTGACCATCCGGAATACCATCTGGAACATCTGAGTACAAATTCCCGCACGAATCTCCAATAAAAGGATCAAATTGCACAAATGTAGTTTCGTGGGCATCAAGAATGCCATCGCCATCTGTATCATGATTGGTGCGAATACCAAAGTTTTCCGGATCGAGAGGATTATATCCGAATATAAATTCTTCCCTATTAGTCATGCCGTCCCCATCATAATCATTGTATCCATCTGCCACACCGTCTCCTGTAATCTCACCGTTTTCACCGGTTGAATCTTCTGATTGTGGATTAAAAGGATTCGGTATACCATATAAACTGCGTGTTTCATCGTAATCCGAAATGCCATCTCCATCAGTATCATTCCCTATAGCAAACATAGATAATCTAACATTACTCACGTGATTTGTTCCATCATTATATTCGGTACGCAATGTCGCCGTCTTGTAGCCTACCGAAACGGAAGTTCCTGACACGGTAATCGTTGCTGTCTGATAAGGTACAAGAGTCAGATTACCTGGCACGCCATCTGCCGTGAATTCGGATGCATGTGGTCCAATGATGCTCATAGTGACGTTAACAGGTCCATCTAGATTATTCGTAATAAACACAACGTTTGATGCTCCTGTCTTGGTCATTGTGTTGTCTATAGGTAAATTGGGCGGGACAGCAGGAACAGGGGATACAGACCATCCAAGATCACGTAATGCTGGAAGTAGCAATCCAAAACTAAGTAAATTTGAAAAAGTGAAGGGGCCCATCAGTTGCCTTGGGTTATGCGAAGGATCCCAATGGGAAGTATTGTTTCCAGCAGGATACACTGGAGCCCAGACTTTTGAATATCTGGTTGGGCCGTCAATGGCCGGATCCGTTGGGTAAAGATACCCGGCTTCTCTAACTTTAGACCCGAACCACCAGAGTTCATCGGAGGAAAAGGCTACAGCACGTTCAGTATCTGTTAAAGTAACAAATGGTCTAAATGTCTCGTCAACGTATCTGTTCATCAGAAAAAGACTATGCAGACATGGGGGGTTTTGGGGCTTGTCCCCATACCATGTTCCATCATCTTTTGTTATATTGATGAATCCCATGCAATGTCCGAGTGTCATGAAGTATTACATTAAGAAGGCCGATCTTGTTAGAGGGAACATCAGGGGCCAACGAATAACTAAATAGATTTTCATCAATGTTTTTTGAATTGATTCTTACGTAAGCTTGTGGTTCGGGTATTGGAGGAATGTCGCGGTCTACAAGTTGACTCGCAAGAGTCAATGGGTACCAAATGTGCGGTAACTCCGGTTCAGATCTGCTGACTTGTGGAGTTCCTTCCGCAGAGATTTCACTCCCAAGGTCTTGAAATTCGATTTTCAATCGTATTGTCCTTGTACCTTGGAGTGTTCTACCGTAAATATCAAGAGCATGATATATAACATCCTTGATTAATCGTAATTTTGCTTCCTCAACCTGTTCAGTTCCGACCCACGATGTTATTTGGAGATTAAGAGCCCAACTACTTGTTTGAAAAAGAAAACCAATAATAAAAAGGTAAACAAAGATTCTAACAGATAAATGTATTCTATACATATACAATACCTCTATTTGTATTATTGATAAAAGTTCTGATAAATTTCCGTACTGTAAAATGTGATCAAGGAATTGCCTTTGGCCAAATATACTCTGAGCCATCTGGATGGACAATAATCAAATTTTGATCTTTTCCACAAGGTCCTCCTAATCTTCCTTTTCCTCCGCCAGCGGATTTATGGAAGGCCGGTTTGCCAGCTTCATCTACAAGCCCCCAGCATAACGGTGGTCCTGAATATAAATCAGGCGCAAAAATGATTTCCCGGTTGGGCAATACGGTGGCATACACTTCTCCCCGGGCGATGGGGCCGGTGCGAATAAATTGGAAACCTTCCTCTTTTTTTACCATCCAGAGTGTGTTCGCATATACCGGGATGTCCGGGTCCGGCCAATAAAAATCACCATCCGCGCAAAGAAAGACATGAGCGAGCACGCCTTCGGGCGGTGTGATATCGGAGGACGCCACGGCGTGATCTACGGCGGTAATTGCGTTAAACGGGGGCAGGTCCGGCAGGCCTGTATTATTGCGGTAGGGCCAGATCTTCGCGGAAGCGGAGGTATCCATGCCATCCGGTGAGGGGGGGATGATCTCAATCCGGCAGTCCGGCGTAACGATCGCATACGTTCCCTCCCAGCGGGGTCCGGTATGCACCAGGGCGAAGCCGTCTCCCTGTGCCTCGATTCGAATCTCATTCCTGTTTAGGGTTCCATATTCGCCCAGGGAAAACAGTTCGCCATGCGCGCCGAGGTGCATAAAACGTCGGGGCCATTCTGGCGGATCTCCATAAGGCAACGGCGGTTCAGGGACGGCAACCCGTTCATAGGAAAACACCAATTTCGTGCCGTCCGGCGACCATTGGGGCCAACCATAGTGTGCTTCGAACTTTGGATGGAGAGGGTCGTCCTGCTCCTGCGGCGTTTCCAATGAGATCGTAATACGGGTCTGTTTCGTGAGATCAAACACAAGGATGCGCTTTGATAGAAAAGGTCCATATTCCAGGCAGGCAATGCGAGTGCCGTCCGGTGACCAGGAGCCATACCCATAACCGGTGTCTTTCTGTGTCAGGGGTTGTTCTTTCCCGCCTGTTGTCAGGTCGAGGATTTCCATTCGTGTCATCTCCCCCTTGGGGCGTGAGGTTACCAGCAGTCTGGCGCCGTCAGGCGACCAGGAAGGCGCCCTATGGGCGGTGATGCCGGAGGTGATTTGCCGTGGATTTTGACCGTCAATATCACAGGTGTATACCTGCATCTCGCCATCGCGATCGGAAATGAAAGCAAGGGTCTTGCCATCAGGCGACCATGCGGAAAAAATATCGGCAGCGGCGTGCCGGGTGATATTACGCTGGTCTGCGCCGTCCGCGTTCATGACATAGATTTCGCAATTGCCGTCACGGCTGCTGATGAAGGCAATATGCCGGCCGTCCGGCGACCATGAGGGCGCGCATTCGAGTTGATACACGCTCGTCCTTAAATCCGGCTCCCACAGGTCGCGCATTCCAGTACCATCCGCATTCATGAGTGAAATGATGAAGTGGCCGCCGTTACGACGGGTGAACGCGATTTGTGCACCGTCGGGTGACCAGGCAGGATAACACTCATGTTCCGGTGTGTCGGTCAAGGCGGTCAGTCCGGTGCCGTCCGCATTAACCGTGTACAGATCATGGCTTTCCTGCCAGTGAGTGAAAGGAAAAGACAAGATGTTAAATGGTCTCGCGGATCCGGAGCCGACATCTTCCGGTGATGGGGCACTCCTTGACGCGTGCACAGTTGTCCAGGTAAACAACGTGAAAGCGAGCATCATGACAAAAACGGTTACCAGATAAACACCGCCAACGAAACAAAGACGCAGACGCAAAAAAGGCATTATTCGTCGATAGTCCATGGTTCTATACTCCTTATCGTTGCCGTTAAAGTGGTGTGTTAAT
>JAAYBJ010000047.1 GCA_012730105.1 Candidatus Hydrogenedentota bacterium | reverse complement strand
CAGCATCGAAGAACGGTACTGTACAACGCGAAAAAGACCGGAATCCAAATTGCAGCCACGCGAGGAAAGTATCTTCATCCCGGTAGACAGCACGCAATGCCGTTCCTGCCGACGGCTTCTGAAGATAGGTTCCGGTCTTTTCGCGGCCCGGCTGTCCCCTTCGACACCAATCCCTTTTCCACCGCAAAAAACCGGAATGACGCGTTGTTAAGGGAATGGTGTCAATAAATCAGGGCGTTACTTTCCCCTTCTCGATGTGCACCGTCTATGTACCGGAAGAGGCCCTAATCAGCGACATCCACCTGATACCGCCGGCCCGTTGGTCAAAACAGAAAAGACACAGCCCCGACCGGTAGCTTTCCGGGCCTATCGGTCATCCGGATTCAGCGCCAATAACGCCAGGTACCCGTCACAGAGGAAACCTTCGTATCCCCAGCATTCACCGGTCCAGGTCTTCCAGTCTTTGGTCATGCCATTGTCGCAGGAACCCTGAAAGGCGCCGGCGTCAATCCCGGTCAAAATACCGCCCATAATGGTATTCAGCGGACCTTCAAGCCCGGCTTTTCTGAAGGCTTTCACCGTAAAATAGGACCAGTTGATGGACGCGCCGCCGTTTTCATAGCGTTGGAAGGCATCACTGCCATCTTCCAGGCTACCACCGCCCCAACGCCGGTCCGGATGGGTGTAATCTTCCCTGCGGACAGATACCAGATTACCCGGAAGCCCCAGGGTGAAATCGGTATACCCTTCCTCCCGCATCTTGTCCCAAAGGGTTTTCATAATGGGGGTAACATGCTCATCCGGCAGCAGGCCATAATAGACTGCCATGCTGTTCAAAAAGAGGAAATAATAATCATGGAGACGTCCATCCCTGCTTTTCCAGCCGGCCAAAACCCCGGTTTCAGGATTATAGAAGGTAGTGAAATAGGCCGCGTTCAACCGTGCCGCCAAACGCCTGTATCGCTCCGCGTCCTCGTTCTGTTCAAGACGTGCGGCCGTCATAGCGGCCAGATTCAAAGCCTCATAGGTAAGGGCGTTGCTGAAGGCGTCTTCATGCCCGAAGCCAATGGTGTCCCACCAGTTTGCCGGGCGCAATACACCGTCCCAGGAACCGGAATCACCGCTGAGTTCATATTCGACAAGGCCGTTGCCGTCATAGTCCCTTAACATTTGTGCATCCATCCACGCCTTTATTTTCGGATAATAGCGCTCCGCCCATTTAAGGTCATTCGAGCCTTTTATGTAATTACAGGCCGTTATGACCAGGGACGGATAGGAGTCCAGCGAATCGTTCGGCGACGACCATCCGGCCGCTTCCATGCCCTCATAACCGCTGGTATATCCTACAAGCCCGTATCCTTTCATGTCCTCCAGATACCGTTCAATGGACATCCGGACCAAATCCAGCGCAGTCAGCGTTCCCGCAAGGGGAGGGGTCTGTAGCGCCAGCATGGACGACAGGAAAAGGGTAAAGGCGACGGGATCACTGCAGGAGTTATTGGCAATCACACGCGCCATGGGATTCACCTGAAAGAGGTTGATGTAATTGCGCCGGAAACCCGCCAACCGCTCTGATTCCACCCCCGGAAAACGAGGATGAATGGCCGCCGCTGTAAAAGTGTAATGAATGGAACTATCCCTCCCGGAGGCGGGGGGAAGGGTTACGGAAATAAAATTCTCACCCGCTTTTCGACTGGCGGCATAGTCGACAATCGAGTCCGGCGGTTCGGCTTCCAATTGTAAGGAGCCCATATCGGGCAGATGCAGCACGGCGGGCAGCCTGCTTTTGTTTCTCGCCGCCATCAACCCCAGTAACGTGGCATGGTTCTTTTCTTTGCCGAACCGGAAACCAACAGCGGCATTTTGCCCGGCGCCGACATCCTGTCCAGTGGAAACAAGGGTAAAGCGTTGTTCATCAAAGGAAAAGGACCATACGGCATGTTCCGGCGCTGTTTTCAGACAAATCATCACCTCAGTATCCGAAACCGCGCACAATTCATAGGCGCTCCCACCATCGACAGGTTTCCATTGTATCGGGTCATGATCCAGTTTTCCCTTGCCCAGGCTGTCCACGGACAGGCCGCATATAAAAGGCGGCACATTCGTCAATTGAATCCTGTAATAGGAGGAGGCATATTCAAAAGCAGCCGCGTCACCGGCCTCCTCCGCAAGGGCATAACAAGCCATGCATAAAGCCGTCGCCAGAAAAAGAACCCGAAAGTAAATACCTGCTTTTATCGTGTGTTTCATTCCTGTTCCTCTCCTTGTCATGGCTTGCGCCGTGCACTGACCTACCGGCATGCCAGAACGGCGTATTCATGCAGCAACTTCAAGTAGTCTTTATATTGGTCCATGGAAACATGGGGGGGCGTCTGATGATCCACACTGGGAATGAACCCGCCGCTTTTCATAAGGGGAAGCAGACGCTCGAACTCCGCCCGCAATGCCTCAGGACCGCCGGCCATGACCATTTTGTCATAGTGGCCGATCATCCGGAGTTCCGGAAACTGCCGACGCAGTTTCATGCCATCGACCCCGGCCTGACGTTCAAGCGGCAGCACGCCGTCCACCCCCAGGCGTTCCAGCCAGGGCACCATCAGGGTGACATCCCCATCCGTGTCCACAATGGTCATCGCGTTCATTTCCTTGACGCGCGGGAGCAGGCGCCGGTAATAGGGAGCAATAAACTCCTCAAAATGATTCTCGCCAAGCATCGGGCCGCCATTGTAGGACATGTCTTCGGCAAGGGTCAGGAAGGTGGGGACACAGGCGTGCTGAACCTGGTCAAGCAGCCCCAGGTTGAACCGGAGTAAATCCTCGTTAATACGGTGGATCAATTCCGGCTGTTCGATAAACGCGTACATCAATCCCACAAAGCCCATGAGCGTGCGGGGAAACCAGAAGAAGCCCTCCAGGGTAATCCAGACCACGGCTTCTCCGGCCGCCTGACGCGCAGCCCAGGGCTTCATAGTCTCGATCGCCGCCGAATGGTCCGGATACAGATGGGGCAGAAAGCGTTCATAGTCATCCATCCCCGCAACCCCGCCGTCCACATGGTGTTGCACCGCGGCGATGGTCGGCTGGTTGGTACTGAACCAGAACTGTTTGTAGGGGTCAAGGCCGAAATATTCCGATATTTCGAACACATCATTCAGTTGTTTTGGAAGCCCCTCGCCTTTCCAGCGTTCAATGGTCTGGTCCCACCACATGGCCCATTCAATCACGGGCAGGCGGTCGACCGGCTGGTAATTCATGATCGCGCGAAAACGTTCCGGATGATTCACAATACGTTCCTTTCCGCAATTGTCCACGCCGCTGCAGCCCCCAGATCCCGTTAAAAAGTGTAACAGAGCCCCCCGGTGCGTTGCATCCACAGGCGTCTCTGAAAACCGTACACGCAGGGAACACAGGCAAACAAGAGCCCCTTGCGCGGTTTACAGCCACAGGGCACCACAGGCACCGAATAGGAAAGCAGGTGCATCCATGCAGGAGATACTGTTAGAATGTCCTATACAAAAAATGCTCAAGGAGGCCTGTCATGAAAGAAAGACATACCATCACTGTTCTGCTGGTATCCATATTTTGTTGCATGGGCAACATGTATGCCTGGATGCCGACCGGAAGTCTCCAGGAACTTTATGACGACACCCTGCTACCCCGCCTGCGGCCGGGCGTGAAGGCCGCTTCCTTTTCCAGTTATGATCGGACCGGCGGCAATAATGATGGGTTCTCGGGCACCTACTCCAAACTGCGGGAAGAGGACGGCAATAGCGTCATCGCGGAAATGAACGGCCCCGGCTGCATCTACCGGTTCTGGACCACCCATTCCGTCGGTGAAGAACCCGGCCTGCTGGAGCGCAAAGGGGAACATATTCGCATCTACCTGGACGATTCCGCGGAACCTGCCCTGGACGTACCGTTGGAAAGCCTTTTCGACAATTCCCTGGAACGGTTTCCGAATCCGCTTGCGGGACAGGGTATAGGAGGCTTCTACTCCTATGTTCCCATACCCTACCGCAAGTCCTGCAAGGTCGTTCTTGAGGGACTGGGGGTGCGCTTTTATCAACTGAATTATGTCACCTTCCCCGGCGATGAAGGGGTAAACACCTTCCAGATGGAACTCACAAACGAAGAGCGGGAGATGCTTGCAAAAGCCGTGGCGCGTTGGACCGATCCCCTGGGTAACCTCCGGCAATCCGGCGCCGCCCTTGAAATCCCGATCGATCACAATCCCGCGGGCAAGGAATACACCTTGTTTTCCCACACGCTCAAGAGCGATGCGCCCATGCTTGTTCACGGCATAACCGTGGAAGGGCTCAAAGGACAGGCTTTGCGCCGCAGCGCAGTGGAAATCACCTTCAGCGAAGAAGGTGTTCCGCCGCTCCGCCTGCCCCTGTCGTTCTTTTTCGGACAAGCCTTTAACGCCCAGCCCTTCGCTTCGCTTTTGTTTGGAAAGGTAGGGGAGGCCTGCTACAACCGGGTGCCCTTTATCTATTCCGGAGACTGCACCCTCCGCCTGCACAGCATTCTGCCCCTGAAAGGCAAAATGACCCTCTATCAATCCCCGCTGAACGGTTCCCCGGAAGATTTCGGCAGGCTGGAAGCGCACTATCATGAAAGCCTGCCCACCGTTCCCGACCAGCACCACCCTTTCCTGCAGGCCTCGGGGAAAGGCCACGTTGTCGGCACCTATCTGGTCACCGAGGGCCCGCACGGATTACCCTTCTGGCTGGAAGGCGATGATCGCTGGATCATCGACGATGAATTGCGCATTCACGGAACCGGCTCGGAAGACTATTTCAACTGCGGCTGGTACGCGCTTAAAGGACGCCTGAACGGTCCGGAAACCCTGCCATCCCATGGTTTCCCCGTTTACGGCACGACACCCGCCACCATGCGCGCGGCCGCGTTCCGCTGGCACTACAGCGATTGCGTTCCCTTCGACCGCACTATCGATTTCCATATTGAACATGGCGAGGCGAACCGCCATATCGCCGAATACAAAAGCCTTTGTTTCTGGTATTCCGGACGCGATTGAAAAGAAACAAGGCGGCTAAATTTGCATACATGCCCTTTGGGGCGGGGTGACGAATCAAAATACGGTAACTCTTGAAATAAGTAACTGCGGTTTCGGTCTTCCTTTTCTGGATAAAACAGCGTATCCATGCTTTCATGGTTTGCGGGGGAGGCAAGACTCCGTAAAGGGCAGCATTTACAGCCTCATTTTCCGGCTTAATCATTTCACATGCACAAACAAAACATCATTGAATTAAACACCTACCCCGTACGCGGTTTAATGTGGCGTTACTTCTGGCCCTCCTTCATCGGCATTATGGCCAATTCGCTTTATAATATTGTGGACCGGATTTTTATCGGTCAAGCTTTAGGCGCGGAGGCTTTAAGCGGCGTGACGATCGTATTCCCCATCATGATCATTATGACCGCCTTCGGCATGCTGGTCGGCGTCGGGGCAAGCGCCCGCATATCCCTCGCGCTCGGTGGTAACGATATGGAAAAGGCGCAAAAAATCCTTGGAAACGCGATAGTGCTGGTAGTTCTGCTTTCATTCGGAATATCCGTCTTCGGTTTTTTAATTAAACAGCCCATGCTGCGTTTTTTCGGGGCAAGTGAAGCGACCTCCCAATATGCCAATGATTACCTGAATTATATTTTGCTGGGCGCGGTGCTGCATCATCTTGGATTCTCCCTGAACGGCATAATCCGCGCCGAGGGCAATGCGCGCATTGCCATGTACAGCATGCTCATAAGCGCCGGCGTCAACATCCCCCTGGATGCCCTGTTCATTCTGCACTGGAACATGGGAGTAAAGGGCGCGGCACTTGCCACCATCCTTTCGATGGCGGTATTGTCCGTCTGGGTTTTGATTCATTTCCGCGGCCGCCGCTGCGTGGTGCGTCTGGAAAAACGCCATATCGGACTTCAATCTGAAATCGTGCTTTCCATCCTTGCCATAGGCATATCGCCCTTTCTGATGCAGACGGCGAACAGCGTGGTACAAGGTCTGCTTACGCTTAATCTGATCAAGTTCGGCGGGGATTTGGCGGTCGGGGCAATGGGCATAATCGGAAGTGTGGGATTCATTGTAATCACCTGCATCATCGCCATCAACATGGCCTCACAACCCATCATCGGATACAACTACGGGGCGCGCAAGTTTCACCGTGTCAAGGAGGCGCTTAAAATCGCCATCGTCTCGGCTACCCTTGTTTCCATGGCCTCCTGGATCATCATCCAGGCGGTACCGGAACTTATCGTGAAGGCCTTTGTAAGCGGGAATCCTGAAATGGTTTCCATTGGGGTTCAGGGTATGCGGTTGTTTCTGCTCGTGTTGCCTGTCATTGGTTTTCAAGTAGTGGCGGGTAACTACTTCCAATCGGTGGGCAAGGCTTCCACTGCGGTTTTTTTAACGCTCCTGCGCCAGGTAATTATCCTCATCCCCTTGCTTTTGGTCCTGCCGCCCCTGATGGGGTTGACAGGCGTGTGGCTTGCCGCCCCGTTCGCGGATTCTATCGCAGCGTTCATTTGCGCTTTCATCCTTACCCTGGAATGGAAAAACATCAGCAGACTTGCCGGAACGCCCCGGCAAGAGCCGATTCCCAGCCAAGGGTGAACCAATTGATCCCGGGGCGATATGTCGTCAAAGAGTCGTTCCCGTATTCTGGGGGACAAGCGAGAAAACCATTAAAATTTTTCTTGCAATATACAATCATCTGTGATACCATAACGACGACATGTAGTGGTTTTCAAAAAATTTTATCCTATATATTGTGTGTGGCTTAGTGACAAAACTACTACGACACTGATATACACCGAATGCTGCGCCTTTAGCGTTGAGGGCGTATCAGCGGGGAGGAACAATGGATAAGCGCGTTCGACTGGTTTTTGCGCCAGGCAGCCCCATTACTCTTGAAGCGTTATGTCCCAAATCCCACCTATTGATGCTGCAAAGCCGACTCGCGGCGGAGGCGATTGCTTCCGACATCGTGGATTTCGGCACATTAGAGGAGTTGAGCGTCTGTCCGCAGGATATACTGGAAAGAAACGTGGAAATGCGAAGTGGATGGGCGTGCCAAACCAAGCCGGGATGGGGCGGTTTTCCAGTTTTACACCGAATCACGCGCACAAGAAATATCCAACCCGGGGACTCGGAGGTGGATACCAAACTGAGCCGCCTTCGCGAAGGATCCCCATCGATTCTGCTTTTCTGGATTGAAAACCGGGATATGTACCGGCGATTTAAAGAATACAGTCTCTGTTTGCGCGCATCGCTCTACGAAACCAAAATCGTTCTGGCGGGTCCTTACGCAATCCATTTTGGAACCTATGCCTTAAGTGATTGTTCCTGTCTGGATGCTGTTATTACCGGTGATTTAACCGATTCGCTACTTGCGCTTCTTCACAATGAGGACTCCGATACGCAATGGCAGGATGTGCCCGGACTGTTACTGAGGAATACCGAGGGCGTGGTTTGCCGATCTGAACTTCGATCAATGCCCAGAGTCCCGAGGTCGTTAACCTTGGGCGCTTTCCAACATAAAGAGCCAGGAACGCAGTTTCCCCTGTTTCCTCTGACATTCAACTGGTCGCCCGCCCCATTTTATTACCAGGATTCCTGCCGGCAGCCCTACGACTGCAAATCTCCGGGCGCGGTTATCGAAGAAATGAACCATCTTCAACGTCATAGCAACGCCAGGGCGTTTCACATCGCAGCGCCCTGCATTACAGCCGATACCCTTGCCGATTTCGCCGACATGCTTCTCAAGCAGAATCTGGCGGCCATCTACAGCCTCGGTGACATTACGGAAAGCGTGGGAAAATCACTCTCGGAACGGCTTTTTGCTTCAGGGTGCCGTTCCATAGGATTTCGGATACCCACGGGCAGTCAGCGCATGCTGGAGGACTTCTATGGATGTCATTCCAGCATCAGCGCCATGCGCGCTTCCCTTCGTCATTGCAGGGAAGCGGGCATCTACACCGTTGTCCGCATGTGCTATCCTTGTCCCGCCGACGACTATCATACCCGTGCGGAAATCGAATTGTTTATCGAGGCGGTAAAACCGAACGCCGTGTGCATCGAACCACCCGCCCTTGCCCCGGATTCGCTTTGGTTCCGGCGCGCTTCCGAATTTGGTTTTTTTATCAGCCACCGGGAATATGCGCGTCATGCTGTCGGCGGCAATTCCATATACGGTGCGTTTCCCTACACCATGCGGGGATGGAACGCGCGACGAATCTTCCAAGCCCAGGCCTCGTTGTCAGCCGCCGTGGTAAAACTTGGATGCCGGATCAACATTACCGAGCAATTAGGCCTTCTGGCTCGTTTAGCCCGCAGCACCATGGAGGAGTCACTCTTCCTGGACGCGCTGCTTGAAGCCCTCAGCCTCCCCGACACGACACAACTTCAAAAACTGGCCGCTTGTCTTGATACCAATGCCCACAGCCTTAGCAGCGGGCATATACAAGACACGCTGGTGGGCAAAGCCGTCTCCTTCTCCTGAGCGGCGCCATGAACACGGAAGGCAACTTCAAATTTGCGGGGCATTCCGCCGTTTTAGTTCCTCCACGACAGAACGCACCTGTTGAGAACGATCGCGGGGCATGACCAGCACGCCGTCCCGGGTCGTTACGACGACCACATCCGACATGCCGATGACACCCACCGCCATTTCCTTACAGCCGGGCTCGTTATAAATCACGCAGTTGTCGCAATCCACAACTACCGGCTCGCCAACCGTGTAGTTCATCCTGCCGTCACAGCGGTCCGGAGTAACCACGGCATTCCAGGTGCCCACGTCATCCCAGGGAAAATCGGCCTTAACAACCAATACATTATCCGACCTCTCCAGCAAGGCATAGTCGATACTGATCGTCTCCAAAGATTCAAAGGCCTGTTCTACCGCGCGCATATTGTTGTCTTTTAACGCACGTGTCATGGTATCAATCGCCTCTTTGATGCCGGGGGAGGCGCGATTCATTTCCTCGAGAAAAACGGAAAGCCGCCAGAAGAACATGCCAATGTTCCAATAATGGTTTCCATCGGCGAGAAACTGCGCAGCGCGGGTGCTATCCGGTTTTTCATGAAAGGATTTCGCACGGTAAACCGGGGGCATGCCGGCCGGACCCGCCAGTACGGGCGTGTCCGCCTCGAACTCGATGTAGCCGAATCCGGTATCAGGGCGGGTTGGGCGCATACCACAGGTCACCAACGCATCCTGTTCTTCAGCCGCCTTGAAAGCGGTCTCCACCATGGTCCGATACCGGTCGACATCTCCAATACGATGGTCGGCGGTTACAACGCCCATGGTAACGTTTTCCGGACTATAACCGGAACATTGGGCGGACAACCACGCGGCCATATACGCCAACGCGCCAGCCGTGTTGCGTTTACAGGGTTCAGCAAGCACATGTTCGGCCGGAAACTCCGGCTTGGACCTGCGGATTGGATCCACCAGGTGTTTACCGGTGATGATAAATACATTATCAACCCCAACGACTCCGCCGATGAGATCCACCGACTCCGCAAGCATGCTTTTGTCGGGGCGCGCCAAAGGCAGCAGTTGCTTGGGCCGGTTACGGCGGGATAATGGCCAAAAGCGTTCACCAGATCCTCCGGCCATGATCACACCAACACGCAGTCTTTCAGAAGATGGCATCTGTCTTCATCCTTTCATTCTATCTGCGTCAACGAACCCCAACCGGTTCATGAACATCATGATGTCACTATTCTGTCATATTTACTGCATAAGGTTACAGAATCCCTCGAATGACACTTGTATTATTTATTGACAGAAACTTGCATTCAGATTTTTTGCTGGTGTATTGTACTAACAGAATGTGTGGAAGGATATCCAAGGGAGAAGCCATATCATACGCTTTGTATTTCGCCTGTATTGATAGTGGTGGACGGATTGTAGGGGCAGTTTATTTTGATAGTACACGTCCAGTACAAGACAACCTGCTATCCGCTTTTTATGAGGTCAGAGGCACCATTTCAAACTGTGCACCCCTATTTTCGTCTCTCTCGAAAGGATTTCTTTGGCGGGATAATCACAAGCGTGAGCGTGGATGCCCTTAGGACATCCGCAAATAAAGCCATAACAAGCAGATATCGCAATCGTAACCATGGAGGGATGTGAGGTGAAGTTATTTCTGTTCCGCTTATCGGTTTTAATCCTGGTCATTTTGTCATGCCCGTTGATATGGGGAGAGAACCTGGCTCTGCCGGAATCCGCGACCGTGGAACCGGGCACAGCCACACCACAGGCTTCCGATGCTGTCCCCTCCGAGTATGCCAAACTGGAGCAACAGATTGAGTCCTTAAAGATTGAAAATACCGCATTGTCAGAACAGGAAGAACGGCTTTCAGAAGAAAACGATCAAACGGCAAAACGCATCCGTAACTACGAATCCCGCGCGATAATGCTGGAATGGGGCCAAAGGTTCATGACCCCTTTACGCTTTGTTTCTCCCACACTGGCCAACATAGCGTTCATTTGCGGCGCTTTCGCGTTGCTTATTCTGGTTATCGGATTTCCCGCTTCCGCGCGCAAAGTTCTTTCTTTCTCTTTTCCTTTTTCCCTTCCCCTGCGCAAGTCGGGCGGGACACAACCGCTCCCGCTGAGTGCCGCGGCCAAAATTGTCTGGTTCCTGATCGTTCTATGCCTTTTACTTATGCTGGCCCTGCCCGCCATGGCGCAAACGCCGGCGGAGACATCCACACAACCGAACCTGGAGGTCTCATCATCAACGGATGCTCCTGAGGCAACCCCGGAGAAGCAAGGGGATGCCATTCCAGCCGCCGAAGAGGCATCCGAAGGCGAAGACGCATCGTACCCCGATGCAAGCCCTGCGGAAACAGCAGGGGAGACACCAGCGACAGTGCCTTCAATACAGCCTGAAATGAGCCAGGCGGTCGACTATATAAACTTCACGCACCTTGAACGTGCCTTACACATCCTGGACACGCTTCAGGAAGGGAAAACGATTCGGTTAACCCTGGAATACGAAGTAATTCAGGCCATGATTCGATCCGCCGAACAACACGGCCACTTGCCCATTGTAAAGATACCGGAATCCCAAGGCGCTTCTTTCACGGAAGAAGTTCGTTACGGTTCCATTGGCTATTACTTCATCAAAGCGTCGCTTTATGAGGTTGCCGGGCGGGATACGGTGCGTGAATTGGTGGAACAGGGTGGGGCGCTCCTGCTGGCAAACGACGGCGCAGCGCTTTCCTCCATGAATATGCAAGCATTGGCCACAATCATGCGTTTTCTCGCCAGTTATCAATCGGTCGAGCAGGTTAAAAAAATGATCCCGGCCGCGATTGACAAAGTGGAAAAGTTAGGCGACATAGTCCTGATTCTCGAATCCGCCCACCAAGTCAAACTCACCGAAGAATATCAAAACGTTGTGGAAACCCTCTTTGCCGAACAGCAACCCTATGTTGTCGTCGAAAATGTAGCCCGGCTGGCCCTGAAACACACCCAGAAAGGGGCAGCCGAATTCGTAGTGAATTCTGCAGTCAAAAATCCTTACCCAGAGCTGGATGATAACCTGAAGGTCGTCCGCCTCCTTGACGAAATCACGGACAAGGAACGCGTTAAACAACAGTTGGAAACTCTGGCCGGGTATAAAAACGTGGATCAGCTTCTCGTAATCGCCCAAACCGCCGCGGGGCTGGATTTGCCCCATACCGTTGAATGGCTGCTGGTAAAGGGCGTATCCGCGGCGGGCGGCGCGGACGAGTTTACCGCACTGATCGCGGCGGCCGAAAAAAACGGTCTTATTCCCGCGATAACCGGCCCCCTGGCGGAACGCCTGTCGGCCATGCCCGACAAGATGCTTTACCAGGTGAACGCCTTGTGGCCCGCCGGCTTCGATGCCGGCTGGTATGAGGAGGAGGCCGTATCCCTGGGCACCTGGACGGGTATCCAGTTATACCAGCAGGATCAAGCCTCTGCGAAGGCGCGGGAACTGCTGGAAACCACCATTCGCCTGCAACTGGCAACGATTATTGACTCGGTGGGCGCAAAACCCCTGCTGGCCTTGAATGACATGTATGCCCTCGTTCAGTATTACAGTGAAACGGAATGGGAAGGACTGAACACAGCGATGGAAATGCTCACCCTGCAGCGCCACCTGCGCGGCTTGTCGGATGAAACAGCGGCGCCTGAGGATGCCCGCATGCTGGCGCTTCGGATGGCATTGGACCAGGCAACGGCGGACAACAAACGTCTGAAAGAAAGTGTGGCCTCCCTTCAGGAAAAACGGCGCGACCTCGGGCGGGAAGAAACACAGGCACTCGGACGGTTGCTTCGCCTGGCGGCGGAGGTGGCCGCCAAGATATTCCTCCTGCTGCTCGCCCTTTGGATCGCCTTTGCCCGTGCGGTTGCGGCCGCGAGAACAGCCCCCGATTTCCGTTTCTCCCATTTTTGCCTGACTTTTACAGAAACGATCGGATTCGAATGCTGCTGTACCGTGGTTTTAATTTTGCCCGGTGCGGTAATTACCCTGCTGAGCCAGGACCGCCTCAAGCATATGCGGATCATGGAACATGTCCTGCCGCCGATACCCATGGTTCAGATGCAACCGGAACAGCCCATGCCGATGAAGGACACGAACAACGATGTATGATGCGGGAATTTTCTTTCCCTCTTGAAAATATGAAAAAGGGAGGATACCCATGCGATATCTGTCTTTCTGCTGTGTTTTTTCACTGGTAGTATTGGTGTCGCTGCTTGTGCCGGGACCGGGCGCCGCCCAGTTGGAAATTCCCACGGAGGTTCCTGTTAACCGCCCCAAGCCGAAGCGAACGGAAGAACCGCCTAGTCTGCCTGCGCCCATAAGAACAGATACCAGTACACAAGGTTCCCGGGTACGAACCGTTACGACACAGGAAACGGGCATGAATACGGACGGGATTTCTGTCGACTGCCCTTCCTCCGCGCGTGTGGGGGAACGCGTTTTTGTTCACATCAATGCGAAGAATCCATTCAACGTGTCTTATATCGGTACAATTGCCGCTTCCGTAGAAGGCGGTGATCCCTATATACCTCCGGGTGACGGCGGATATGATATGCTGACACCGAACGGCAAGACCAAGATGGCCCGCTTCTATAAGGACGGAAATGTGTGGCTCCGGCGTGATGTGGTGTATCCCGCCGTTACTCACGTGGAAGTTTATGATGAGCGATGGGCCGGCAATACGGAAAAGACACTGGCGTTTCCGGTCACATTTCAGCGGGCCGGAATCGCATCCCTTCGCGTGCGAGCGTCTTTTTCCGTATTGCGCAACAAGAAAACCGTCGTGGAACACAATATACCTGATACCAGCCCTGAACTGGATGAACAGGGCTTTCCCTGCCGTCTGCTTACCATCCGTGTAGTGGAGTAAACCATTGAATACCGTCTCTCTTCTTTGCTTTTTCGTTCTCTGCGCATCACAGACAGACATCGCAAGTCCTGCCGGGCCCACCCCCGTACCGGGGCACAGCCTGATTGTTGCCATTACCGGCAAAACACTTTCCGCCGAACAAAAAGCGTTACTCGCTGAACTGCAGCCGGGAGGCGTCATTCTGCTCGGTGGAAACATGGGGACCGAAGAACAAACGCGCGAGTTGACATTTGCGATAAAGCAAGCCGTTAGCGGAAAAGCAGGCCCCGGCGAACTGCCCCTGATCCATATTGACCAGGAGGGCGGACGCGTCAATCGGTTGAAGCTTGAAAACGCGCCCAGCGCCGCGACACTGGGCGCAAGGGGTGATGAGAACCGGATACGGGAAACGGGCGCCTTTTACGCCCGGGAAGCGACGGCCAGGGGTATCGAGGTGCTTCTGGCGCCGGTGCTTGACCTCAGTTCGCCCGGTGATGGGGGCGTCATCGGCGACCGCGCCTTCGCCAAGGATCCGGAACATGCCTGGTTGTTGGGCAGCGCATTTGCGGAAGGCGTCATGGAAGGGGGCGGGCTGCCCGTGGTGAAACATTTTCCGGGACATGGCGGCGCTGCGGAAGATTCCCACAAGCAGTTGGCCCGTCTCGACCTCGAGGGGGAAGCGCTTCAGGTGAATCTTACGCCCTTCAAATTGGCGGTGGAAGCGCGGCTCCCGGCAATCATGGTCGGCCATATTGCCTGCGCCGCCCTGAACCCTGAATATCCGGACGAACCGGCGTCCATGTCGCACGCAATGGTAACGGGTCTCCTCCGGGAAAGCTGGGGCTATGACGGCATGGTTATCACCGATGATCTGAATATGGGGGCCGTTGCCGGCGACCTTGAGGCGGCCGCCCTGAAATCCATTCGCGCGGGCTGTGATGCCATCATAATCTGCGACAGCAATCCGGAACTCCTGCGCCGGATCGCGAAGGCGATAGAGGAAGAATCAAAAAAGGATCCGCAGTTTCAGAATATGCTGATGAAAAGCGGACAACGGCTGGAAGATTTCCGCTCGCGCATTGTAACGAACCATCTTCCCCGGGAAACGGCGCGGCCGGAAATCAAGGATGAAATCGTCAACCAGAAAAAGGTGATCCTGGTCACCCATACGGTACGGCCGGGAGACACCCTTTCAAAATTGGCAACTATTTATGGTGTCACATCCGAAGCAATTCGGAACGCCAACAACAAAACCGATGACACGATCCGTGTCGGTGATATACTGAAGATACCGGATCAATGAGACGACCGACAACAGCGGTTCCCTTGCGAAATTGTCTAAAGGATTTATACCAGCACCAGGCTGGTTCGAGACCAACCGCCATAGTTGTTTGAATGTTTCGAGGAGAAATGTCATGTCTTACCGATGCCATCCACCCTACTGGCAAACCATTTTTGTCCTTTTATTCTCGTTGGTGGTTTGTATCCCTGCCGCCCTGGCACAACTGGAGATACCTTCGGAAATCCCAATCAATCGCCCCAAGGCGAAACACACCGATTCTCCCCGAACCGAGCCCTCTGCCACGCAGGGAAACTTCGATGTCTCTGAACCGGAACCGGCTTCAAAGGCAAGGGAAACGAACAGGGTTTCAAGCAGAAACGAAAGGCGGGTAACACAAGCGGAAAAAGGCGCTTCCTTTAATTCCGGTCCCATCCCATCCGGCAGGTGGACGGGAAACTGGGGAAAATCCAACGGCACCCGCGGAACATTTACCCTCGAGGTCGCCGTGAACGATAAAAACGAACTGCGCGCGGCCGGTACCGTCAAAGGATGGACGTGCTGGGAAGTTTTCAGGGGAGTTCAAGAGGGGGACAAGATTACCCTGTCTGGAACGGGTGTAATCAAGAACAAGCGTCCGGCCGACCAATACGAACTCGATCAGATAGCGTTGCATGTACAGCCGGATGGTGCCGGCATGACAGGCCGCTGGACCGACAAGAGCGGGTCTTCCGGCGCTATTTTTCTGGAATTCACTACCTCAGCCCTGGATGATGACAGAGAAATTCAAAATGCGCTGCAATTTTAGCTATTAATGGCATAATGGGATCATCATGGTCCTCTATATACTCTGCCTGAACTGCCCATGTTCTATCAGGGTGGTTGATTGAGTCATCGCGGATCTGTGTTACAGGAAAAGGGAACATGCAGATGAAACAGTTTTCATTCTACGTTATAACCCTAGCCACTGGTTTTAGGATGGCCTTTATCGTCATGTGTGTTTTTGCTGTTTCGGCTCAGGCCCAGTTGGAAATACCCACGGAAGTCCCTGTCACTCCCCCAAAAAATCGTGCCACACAACCTGTTCCCATGCCAACCGAAGAGATTCCGAAAGCAACGCCGGTTCAAAACAGAATACAACAGGAAGTGCGCCTTGCAGAGGGTATCCTGTTCGTTCGTATTCCTGCCGGAGAATTCCTCATGGGCAGCCCCAACTCCGAACCCGCCCGCGCGAAAGATGAATCCCCGGTATCCCGGGCGGTCATGGCCAAATCTTTCTGGATGAGCAAATACGAAGTCACCCAGGGCGAGTGGACGGCCGTCATGGGGAACAATCCCTCTAAATACCGCTATGGGGACGAGCATCCGGTTGAAAATATATCCTGGGAGGACTGCCAGCGTTTTATCCAAAGATTAAATGCAGTATCTCCGCGCACTTTCCGCCTGCCAACGGAAACCGAATGGGAATACGCCTGTCGGGCGGGCAGCCGGACCGCCTATTGTTCCGGTAATAGTGTTTCGGACTTGGATCGCTGCGGCTGGTACGACGGCAACAGCGGCACTGGCCACCATCCTGTTGGAGAAAAGGAACCCAATTATTGGGGCCTCTACGACATGCACGGCAATGTTTATGAATGGTGCCAGGATTATTATTGGGAGAATTACGGCAACCATCCGGGCGATGCTTCCGCCTGGGAACACCCCAATGAAAACGCCAACCGGGTGCGCCGGGGAGGCAGTTTCCAGCAGCCCGCGAAGAACTGCCGATCCGCATTTCGCGGCACCGGACTTCCTGAAAACCAGCGTGAAGACGTGGGGCTGAGGCTTGTGATGCAAGAGTGAAACACGACCTTCATAATATTGCCTTGAAAAACTTCTTGACATTAGCGTTGAAATAGTGTATTGCCAATGGACAGGACAACTCTGTGGCGACACAGCGTTTATTCTTCATGTTGAAACGCTTTGCGGGCGCGTCCTGCGCTACAAAAAAACCGACCCGAAGATGAGAGATAAACATACTGTCCCCAGTGCTCGGAGCAACCATGAAACAGCTACGGCAGATGGTGTTGATTACGTTTCTGACCACTATATTACCGGCTATCGCCCATGCGAATATGGGGCCGTCATTTAACGCCCGATTTGAATTTCATCTTTTGTTCCTCACGTGGATCATCGGTATTGTGGAAGGGCTGTTGCTGTGTACGCTTTTTCGTGCATGGAGACCGCGGGTTTGGATGTTTCGCATATTCTTCTCAATGATTGCCGCCAACGTTGCCTCCGCATGGCTTGGTATGCAGTTCCTCAATAGTCGGTATGCAGACCAAATCATGGGTGATATAACCATCGAAAACTTGATACCCGTATTCTGGACCATGGTATGTGTTACTTTTGTGCTAACCATGATCATTGAGTTTCCCTTTTTCCTCGCGGCCCTTTACGGACGGAAATGGTTGGTTCCGAAAGCGGTGGCAGCAACGCTTTTCCTGCATTGCATAAGTTATTCACGGTTGTTCTTCGTCACCTACGGCGGCGAGGAATCCATGAACATGGTTACGGAACTGCAGGTAGTCCCGGCATCAGCCTTTGAGATGAAAGAGGACTATGATTTGTATTACATCTCTCCTGACGGGAAAAACGTCCTCAGAAGCGATTTGGCCGGCAATGACAAAGAAGTAATCGCAACGCTTGACATGGACGGTATACCGGACCGCTTATGTGCATGCCCGAGGAAAGTCACTGAAGAGATACAGGAAGGAACGGGCAACAAGGAACATAAGACCGTTCAGCGCATTTGCTGGGAAAGTGGATTCGATTTGTATGTTCTGATGAATATTAATGGGAAGTATGAGACGAAACTGCTCTTGGAAGATTTTTCCCCACACTCGGCCATTAAATTATTTGATGGCGAGTATAAGGAAGGGTGGGATATTAAGACTCGGGGTGACTTTAGAAAATTCAGGAGTTTCGGTGATGCCGAAAAGTGGGAATTCGATTCAGATTCCTGGGGTTGGTTGAATGTGCGCGGAATTAAGCAAGGCTATCGCCCTTATACCATTTCCCCACAGCGATATGAGCAAGGCAGACATGCACGCTATGAGATACTCCCCTTTTTTGTACAGTGGCCAGTAAGAAACGGCACCCACATCGCAGGTGATTATGCTGTTTTTCTGCTTGGAAAAGACCAAATTTGCATCCTGGATCCCGAGAAAAAGCGAATCGCCCTGATTGCCCGCGGATTCGGGCCGGTTGTCGCCAAACCGCCTCTGGACAACGTGGAATCACTGCCAGTCACCCCGGAGGAAATTCCACAGGAGGATGTTCAGACGAACGAATCCACACCACAGGAGCTGTAGGTTCTGTTACCTCGGGTCCATCTTCCTTTTCCCTCCGAGAATTAGCTACCTTCTTGTTCTGTAGTGGGATGGACGTCTTTGCGCTCGTTTCCAAGTTCTACTCTTGTCATTATCCACAAGTGTTGGTGAGGGTTCATTGTTGCCCGATAGGGTTTTCAGCGGAATCCCATGTAGGGATTCAGGAAACTAGCCTGCAGGGTAAAACAGGGACAGATTACGAAATATAAAGCGGGAGGCGTTTGCATTTTTTCGCCTATCTATGGTATTCTTGTGGTTCAGCGGTGCGTGTGTCAAGGGACGTCTGCCCGCCATATCCGCGCACATGGCCGTGGAAGCGGGGTGCGCATGTCTTTGTTCCCAAGCCATTCTAATTGAAAAAGAGGTATTTTATGGCTGCACGAAAAGTTTTTGTCGCCGGAAATTGGAAAATGAACAAACTGGTCGCCGAAGCGGTGACCCTGGCTGAAGACCTGAAGCCACTCGTGGCAAATGTCACGAACGTTGATATTGCCGTGTGCCCCACCTATACGGCGTTATACGCGGTGGGCAAGGCGCTGGCCGGATCCAACATTCAGTTGGGCGGGCAGGACGCTTATGTCAAGGAAAGCGGCGCCTATACGGGTGAAATTTCACCCCGGATGCTGTTGGATGTGGGCTGCTCCTGGACCATTATCGGCCACAGCGAACGCCGCCACATCCTCGGCGAGTCGGACGCTTTCTTGAACGAAAAAGTCCGTTTCGCACTGGCAAGCGATATCAACGTGATGTTCTGCATCGGCGAACTGCTCGAAGAACGCAAGGGCGGCACGATGAAAGACGTCCTGGAACGCCAGGTGGTCAAGGGCCTTGAAGGCCTGACCGCAGCCGATTTGGACCGCGTCGTCGTCGCCTACGAACCCGTCTGGGCCATCGGCACGGGTGAAACGGCAACTCCGGACCAGGCGGAGGAAGCGCACGTCTTCGTGCGCGGCCTGATTGAGAAAATTTTCGGCGCGGACGCCGCCGCAGCGTTGCGCATTCAATACGGCGGAAGTGTAAAACCGGACAATGCGGCCGAACTCATCGCCCGCGAAAATATAGACGGATTCCTGGTTGGCGGCGCCGCGCTGAAGGCGGACAGTTTCGCCGACATCGTCAACGCCTGCGCCTGAAATAACGCAAGCGCGGCGGATTGAATAACCCCGGGCCGCGTCTACGAAAAGGAAAATCGAGGGTATGCTAGACATCATCTTCAGTCTGAACACCTTGTGGTGGCTCATCCTTCTGCTGTACATCCCGGCCTGTTTCGGGCTGATTATCATTGTGCTGCTCCAGAAGGGCAAGGGCCAGGGGCTCGCAGGCGCTTTCGGCATGGGCGGCGGCATGGATACCATATTCGGGCCGCGTTCCTCGAAAAGCCTGCCCCAGAAAATCACTTACGCTTCCGCGGGCATCTTCATGATGCTGGCGCTGGTCATGTCCATCCTGTCCGGCAGGGTCGGACGGCAGGCCGCGCCGGAACTCGTCGATGCAACGCCCGCAATCTCCATGGAATCCCTTTTCACTGAGGGAGAGGCGCCCGCCACCGAGGCTGCGGCAACGGTCGTCGAAGGGGAAGCCGTTTCAAGCGAAGCGACCCCGGTGGAAGTAACGCCCGTGGAAGCCGCTCCAGCCGAAGCGACCCCGGTGGAAGTAACGCCCGTGGAAGCTGCTCCAGCCGAAGCGACCCCGGTGGAAGTAACGCCTGTGGAAGTAACGCCTGTGGAAGCAACGCCGGCGGAAGCGGCTCCGATAGAGGTGACTCCCGCAGAGGCGGCTCCCGCTGCGGATGCCGCACCGGTGGAAGCGGCGCCTGCTGCGGATGCCGCGGCACAGTAATTTTTGATATCTTTGTTTCAGCCCAAGGCGCGCTTCGCTTTGGGCTTTACTTTTTAACGCGCACTGTTGAGGAACAGCATCATGGACACCATAGTCATTCACGGCGGCCGGCCGCTACGCGGGTGCGTCCACCTGCGCGGCGCCAAAAACGCCGCGCTGCCCCTTATGGCAGCCTCCATACTGGCGGAATCCCCCTGTGTCCTCCACAATGTGCCCTGCCTGCACGATATTTTTTCCATGGACAAACTGCTGTCCCACATGGGCGCTATCACAGAGTTTACCGGACGGTACATGACCCTGGACACAACGCCCATCACCACGCCCTACGCGCCCTATGATCTGGTCCGCAAGATGCGGGCGTCCTTCTTTGTCCTCGGACCGCTGGTGGCGCGTTTCGGGCGCGCGCGGGTATCCCTGCCGGGCGGTTGCGCCATCGGCACGCGGCCCGTGGACATTCACCTGAAAGGGCTGGAAGCGCTGGGCTGCTCCATTGAATTGGACGAGGGCTATGTCATCGCGGAAGGCCGTCTGCGTGGCGCCTCGTTTTCCTTGGATTTCCCGAGCGTGGGCGCCACGGAAACCCTGATTATGGCGGCTTCCCGGGCCGAAGGCGTCACACGGCTCACCAACGCGGCACGGGAACCGGAAATAGAGGATCTCGCCGATTTCCTGAATGCCATGGGCGCACAAATCGCCGGAGCCGGCACGGACACGGTGACCATTACAGGGGTGCCTGAACTGAAGGGGGTGGAGCACACGGTCATCCCGGACCGGATTGAGGCGGGCACGTTCCTGATTGCGGGCGCGGTCACCCACGGCGATGTGACGGTGCTGGATGCGCGCGAAGCGCATTTGACCAGTTTCCTGGAAAAATTGCGCGCCACCGGGGCGGAAGTGGAATCCTGCGGGAACGACATCCGTGTAAACGCGCGCGATGATTTGCGCGCAGTGGACCTCATCACACAGCCCTACCCCGGTTTTCCTACGGACCTGCAGGCCCAAATGATGGCGCTGCTCTCCTGCGCCGACGGAAATGGTACAATTAAGGAAACCGTGTTTGAAAACCGCTTCATGCAGGCGGCCGAACTGAACCGCATGGGCGCCGACATCGAATTGAGCGGCAACACGGCGATTATCCGGGGCGTGCCCTACCTGAAAGGCGCCCCCGTCATGGCAAGCGATCTGCGCGCCAGCGCTTCGCTGGTGATTGCCGGGCTTTCGGCACCGCGCGGTGAAACCCTGGTGCAGCGCGTATATCATATCGATCGCGGCTATGAACGCATTGAAGAGCGCCTGGCCGCGCTGGGCGCTGACATACGGCGGGTCCGGGAATAGCGTTTAAACGGCGCCCGCAGGAAACAATCATGAAATTTTTTGAAATCACATCCTCAGAACACCTCGCGGAGGTGAAGCAGTATATCCTCGCGACCGCCGAACGTGTCGGCGATGGCGGCCCGCAAAAGGAGCGCCGCAAATCGGTGGAGGCCATTATCGAGGACGTGCGCGCCCGGGGCGACGCCGCCCTGCTGGAGTACACCGAGCGTTTCGATCATGTGAAACTGGAGCCCGGACAGATTGAACTGGACGAGGCCAAAATCGCGGAGGCCCTGGCCGTGGTACCCAAGCGGGTCATTGCCATGCTCGAACGCGCCCATGAGCATATCCGCGCCTTCCATGCCAAAAACCTGCGCGAATCCTGGGAAGAATCACTGCCGGACGGTTCGATGTACGGACAGCGCATCACGCCCATTGAAACGGCCGGGGTGTACGTGCCGGGCGGCAAGGCCTTTTACCCCTCCTCCGTGCTCATGAACATCGTGCCTGCCCGCGTAGCAGGCGTGAAAACCATCATCATGGTATCGCCCCCGTCATTCCGCGGATCGATACACCCGGCCGTGCTAGCCGCGGCGCGCCTGGCCGGCGCTACCCGCGTGTTCCGCGTGGGCGGGGTGCAGGCGATCGCGGCGCTGGCCTATGGCACGGAAACGATCCCGCCGGTCGTCAAGATCACGGGCCCGGGCAACGCCTACGTCACCCTGGCGAAGGCGCTCGTCCGCGGTATTGTCGATATTGACAGCGAGGCCGGGCCGTCCGAGGTGGTGGTGCTCGCGGATAAAACCGCGAACCCGAACCACGTGGCAGCGGAACTGCTCGCCCAGGCGGAACATGACGAAGAGGCGCTGTGCCTGTTGTTCACACCGTCAAAAAAACTGGCGGAAGCCGTAATGAAACGGGTCGAGGAACGCATGCGGGTGCTGTCGCGCGCCGCCATCATCGAAAAGGCGCTAGGCAACTTCGGAGCGGTGGTCGTTACCCCGGACATGGAAACCGCCATTGAACTGGCCAACCTGGCCGCGCCGGAGCACTTGAGCGTGCAAACCGAATACGCGCCCCGGGACGCGGACAAGATCGTCAACGCGGGCGCCATCATGCTGGGCGCCATGACCCCCGTGGCCGTGGGCGATTATTACGCCGGGCCGAACCACATTCTGCCCACCATGCGCCGCGCACGCTACGCCTCCCCCCTCTCCGCGGACGACTTCCGCAAGGTGACCAACATTATGCAGTATTCCCGGGAGCGGCTGATGCGCGACGCCCATGACATCGAGGAACTGGCAACGCTGGAAGGACTCGAGGCCCACGCGGAATCGGTGACTGTCCGGATCAGGGATGTGCGGTAATGAACAAGTACGGACGTAAAATACTGGCGGATGTGGACGGCTATACACCGGGTGAACAGCCCCGGGAAGGCGGCTTCGTCAAACTGAACACCAACGAGAACCCCTACCCGCCCTCTCCGAAGGTGCTCGAAGCCATTCAGACGATGGACATGGCCGATCTGCGCAAGTACCCGGACCCCATGGCCACCGCCCTGCGCCGCGCCTGTGCAAGGTGTTACGGCGTGCCGGGCGAAGACTGGGTGGTTGTTGGCAATGGCATGGACGAAATCCTCGCCATGGCGCTGCGCGCCTTCGTCGATCCCGGCGACACCATTGTCGCCGCGTATCCCACCTACACCCTGTACGAAGTGCTGTGCCGACTGCACGGCTGCTCCCTGAACTATATTCCGCTGGACGATGACTTTCAGTTGACGCCCGAATTTTACGCGGCGCGAGGGCGCCTGTGCTTCCTCACCCGGCCGAATGCCCCCACCGGCGTGGCCTATCCAAGGGAGGAAGTCAAACGCTTCTGCGACGCATTCAAAGGCATTGTTCTGATCGATGAGGCTTACGTCGATTTTGGCGACGATAGCTGCATGGACTTCCCCGAACAGTTCGACAATGTCATCGTCACGCGCACCTTCTCCAAGTCTTACGGCCTGGCCGGACTACGCATCGGCACGGCCGTGGCGCGTCCGGAACTGATCCGTGAATTCGTCAAGATCAAGGACTCGTATAACCTGAACACCTTCAGCCAGGCGGCCGGGCTGGCGGCCATTGAAGACCAGGACTATATGAAAATGCGGACGGCCCAAATCCGCGCCAGCCGCGCACGCCTGCGCGACGCCCTGTTGGATATGGGCTTTCTGGTGCCCGAGTCCAGCAGCAACTTTCTGCTTGCCCGCTGGAACGGCACGCCGAGCGCCGCTGCCCTTTTCGAAGCGCTCCGGGAACACCATGTGCTCGTGCGCTACTTCCCGCAGCCGCGCCTGAAAAATGCCCTGCGCATTTCCATCGGCACCGACGAGGAATGCGATCGCCTGATCGACGCCCTGCGTGACATCATCACCCGGTAATAGTTCCTCATCGTATTCTCCATGCCTCCATGTGACGTAAAGGCCCAGCCATGATGCCGATGACAAGTGTGGAACGTGTGTACAACATCCTCGCGCGAAAGCCTGTGGACCGTATCGGTGTGTTTGAGCATTTCTGGGGGGACACCGTTGCGAGATGGACCGCCGAAGGCCATATCCGTGACAGGGAAAGCCTGGAAGATCACTTCAGCCACGACCTCCGCCTTTGCTGGCCTTTCGATTTCACCGCCCACCTGGGTTTTGTGCCCGAAGTCGTCGAGGAGACCGAGGAGACCGTGCTGGCCCGGGACGGCAACGGGGCGTTGTTGCGTCGCTACAAGACCCATGAGGGCACCCCGGAACACGTGGATTTCCTCGTCAAAGACCGGGCGGGCTGGGAGGAACACATCAAGCCGCTCATCACCGCGGACCGCGCCCGCATCAATTTCCAGGGCTACCGGGAGGCGCGCCGCGCAGCCCGGGACCAGAACCGATTCTTCGCCTGGTGCGGCACCAATGTGTTCGAACTGATGCACCCGGTTTGCGGGCACCAGCACATGCTGACAGGCATGGCTCTGGACCCGGACTGGGTACGGGATATGGTGGACACCTTTTCAACGGTTACCGTGGCACTGTGGGAAATCCTCTTCGCCGAGGAGGGCGTTCCCGACGGCATCTGGTTCTACGAAGACATGGGCTTCAAGAACCGCCCTTTCATGTCGCCGGACATGTACCGGGAACTGATTCTGCCGGGACACCAGCGCACCGTGGGCTGGGCGAAGGAACGGGGCCTGCCGGTCATCATGCATTCCTGCGGCTATGTGGAGCCGTTGTTACCAGGTATGATCGAGGCCGGTATCGACTGCCTGCAGGTCATCGAGGTGAAGGCGGGCATGGACCTGCTGAAACTCTACCGGCAGTTTGGCGACCGCCTGTCCTTCATGGGCGGCATGGACGTGCGCGTCCTCTATTCCAACAACCTTGAAGCGGTGCAACGTGAACTCAGCGCCAAGATTCCCGTGATCAAGGAAAACTACGGGTATATTCTCCATTCGGACCATTCCATTCCGAATACCGTGTCCTACGATACCTACCGCTACTTTGTGGACCGGGGACTCGAACTCGGAACCTACGCGTGATATGCTATCCGCGTGTGTGCCATAAAAAACCGTCATCCCCTTCTACCCTACGACCTGGTGTATAGTACAAGCTCCTCTTCTTTTTTCCGTGTGTTCCGTGTATTCCGTGGTTGCCTCTTCTCTTATCTGCATTCCCGTACCGTTCTGTAAATCCTTATTCCCATGCCCCTTCCGCCTGAATAACCTCAATCGTCACATGAACCAGCCCCAGTTCCGGGGGAATCATATCGTGGTAGTACTCAGCCTGCCTCGGTGTCGACGTTACTAGATTAATCGCGGCCGCATACAGACAAGGGCCGATGGACCACACATGAAGGTCCGTCACCCGGGCCTCACCATCTTGTTCCAGGCTGTTTCGGACCGCCGCTACAATGGCATCCGGGGCCTGCATGTCCAGCAGCACCCGCGTTGTCGAAAGTACCAGGCCCCGGGACCACACGCCCACCAGCACCGCACCCGCAATACCCATGAACGGGTCCATCCAGACCCAGCCCAGATACTTGCCGCTCAACAAGGCGATAATGGCAAACACGGAGGTCAGCGCGTCGGCAAGTACATGCAGGTAGGCTGAACGCAGGTTGTGGTCATGCGTGTGGCCGTGTTCGTGCCCGTGTACATGATTATGGTGATGGCCATACTCCTCTTCCTCATTCCGGCCTCCAAGGATAAACACGGAAATTCCATTAACAATCAAACCCGCCACAGCCACCAGAATGGCCTGGTTAAAGGCAATCGCAACCGGGAATAACAGTCGTTCAAGACTGGCCCATGCCATCATCACCGCGAACAGCACCAACAAGATAGCCCCCGTGAAACCGCCCAAAGCGTTCACCTTGCCCGTGCCGAAGTTGAACCGCCCGTCCCGGGCATGTCGCCGCGTGTATACATAGGCGAACACGGCAATCCCCAGCGCTACCGCGTGGGAACCCATATGCAGCCCGTCCGCCAGCAGCGCCATGGAGCCAAACGCCAGCCCCGCCCCGATTTCCACCCCCATGGTCACGAGGGTAATTACCACGACAAATATCGTGCGTTTTTCACCCGGTCGCCGACGGTCCTGACCAAATTTATGATCGTGCACCCCGAGAGCCTGTTGTTTTGTATTCATTGATGACACAATCCTCTCTTCTTGTCTGAAACGCTATTATCCACAAGACCGCGTGTACTGTAAAGTCGTTTTTTGTTATACTAACGCGCTGCGGGATACGTATGTTGATTACACACACTGTCTTCAACTATTTTTTACTGTGGGAGCAAGAATATCATGGCCACGATTATCATTGACGGAGAAGAGCAACAGGTAGCGGACGGCTCGCCGATCATGGACGCGTGCGAGGACCTGGGCGTGCCTTTCGCCTGCAGGGCGGGGATGTGCGGCACGTGCATCATCACGGTGCAGGAAGGGATGGAGAATCTGGAACCGAAGACGCCGGAGGAGGAGGACATGGGACTGGCGGATGATCAGCGCCTGGCCTGCCAGGCGATTATCAAGTCAGGAACAGTGGTCGCCACGTTCTGAGGGCGGATTGAATCCCGCACCGGGGTCGGCTACAATGTCCGCGGTACCCTGATATAAGGAGGCCGTAATGACAAAGACTGCCTTGGTATATTGCGAAGAGGCGACAAATCATGACACCGGCGGACACCATCCCGAATCATCCCTACGCCCACCGGCAATACGGCAGGCGCTGCGGGATCGCCGAATGGATGTGCCAGAACTGCGCCCCGAAGCGGCAACCGTGGAAGACCTGTTGCGCAACCACTCGCGGGACCATATCGACCTGATAAAAGCCGCGTGTCTCGACGGCGAGGAATACCCGGACCCGGACACGGTGATGGGGCCGGGATCCTGGGACGCGGCGTTGCTGTCGGCCGGCGCGGGCATCACTGCGGCCAGAGCGCTACTGGACGGCCAGATCGACAATGCCTTCGTGATCATGCGCCCACCGGGACACCACGCCGAACATGACGCGGCCCTCGGGTTCTGCCTGTTCAACAATATCGCCGTCACGGCCCGCTGGTTGCAGGCGAATGGCGCGGCGAAGAAAATCGGTATCCTGGATTTTGACGTGCATCACGGCAACGGCACCCAGCACGCGTTTTACGACGATGACACCGTCCTCTTCATCAGCCTGCATGAATACCCGCTGTTTCCGGGCACGGGCTATCCCTACGAGCTGGGCAAAAACAACACGAATCTGAACTTCCAGATGCCGCCCGGCTGTCCCCCGGAACAGTGGCTGAATACCATTCGGGACATTGCCGTGCCCCAGTTGGAGACCTTCGCCCCCGATTTCCTGCTCTTGTCAGCGGGCTTCGACGCGCACCACCTGGACCCGCTGGGCAACCAGCGGCTGGAATCGGAGCATTTCGGGGAGATCACACGGATGGTAAAACACATCGCGGACGGCCGGATTATTTCTTTCCTGGAAGGGGGGTACCATCTCGACGCGCTGGGCGAAAGCGCCGCGGAGCATGTCCAGGCGCTGATGGAATAAGGGAATTTTTCAACCACGGAATTCACGGAAATACACGGAAAAAGAAATGTGAACAGTGCAATGACTGGACTATTATACGAGCAGGAGACCTATCAGATTCGAAAGGCAGCCTTTGAAGTATATAAAGAGATGAACAACGGTTATCTTGAATCTGTTTACCAGGAATGCATGGAAAAAGAACTCGCCTCGTGTAGTATTCCGTTTGAATCGCAGAAACGACTTTCCGTTTATTATAAAGGGAATTCGCTTGAACAGAAATATATCCCGGATCTAATTTGCTTTGGGAAAATAATTGTGGAATTGAAAGCAATAAAAGAAGTCTCCGATGAGCATAAGGTACAACTACTTAATTATTTGAAAGCAACAGGTTTCAACGCGGGTTTGCTGATAGACTTTGGACATTATCCCGGCGTAGAAATAGTGCGGATGGTGTTGTAAGAATCGGCCAGAATATCCTCAGAAATGAGACTTTACACTATTGTTTTCTTTCCGTGAAATTCCGTGAATTCCGTGGTTAAAAATCTTATTCCACCGTCTTCCGCCGTGCCATCAGTTCCCGCCAGGACGTCAGGATAATTCCCTCTTCCTTAATGACTTCCTTCAGCCTCGGGTCGAGCATGGCATTGAGGTCTCCCCCGCGTTTGACGCCTGATTCGGAGATCTGGTCGAAATTGGGGGTCGGCACCGTGGCGTGTAGGATCACCTGGGTGATCCCCGGTTTCATGGCACGCAACGTCTCAATAAACTTGTCCGTCTTGTCCGGACCGTTCCAGCCGTAGGAATCAGTATGCACGTCATCGATGACGGGAAGCCCGGCAGCCCAGAGCGTTTCCGCCACGACACGGATGGCATCGGCCTTTTCCGCCAGGTCCGGGTCTTCCCGGCGCAGTTCGGTCATGTGTCCCCCGGGCAGCAGTATGGGGATCTGCTTTTCAATGCCTACGGCCACATACCGCAGCATGTACGCTTCGGTGGCGAACACGGTGCCCATGTGCGTGTCCAGATGGCTGATGGGCATGCCCATTTTCTCCGCCGCGGCGATCTGCGCCCGGATTTCCGCCTCAATCTCGTCCGCCGAGGCATGCTCCGCCACCAACCGCACATTGTCCCACAGGAAACCGTCCGGATCCGCCAGACCCGGGTGGTTTTCCACGCAGGACAAGGGACGCCACCGGTATTTGTCCCATTCCGAAGTCAGGGTGAGATGCAGTCCGGAACAGGTCTCCGGATGTTCTTTCAGATATGCATTAATTTCCGGCACCCATGCGCAGGGCATCATCACGCTCCACGAGGTGATCAGGCCCTCCTCCACCCCGCGAATACTCGCCTCGTTGGACTCGTGGGAAAGGCCCGCGTCGTCGTTGTGGAAGATAACGACCCGCGCGTCCTTGGGAAAGCCCAGACGCTCGGCATAGGTAGGCGCCTCCTCGGCCGCAACATACTGCGCTACGAAAAAAGTCAGTGCGCACAGGGTCAGAAGTATCATGGAAAAGTGTTTCATGGGGTATTCCTTTTTAGGGTTTGCCAGCGGAGCCAGTAAGTGCGCCACCTTGCTGTATCTTCAGGCAGACAGTGTAACGAACACACCTGGCGATTTCAAAGGCCGCAACCTGAAATGGAACTCACGAGCACAACTCTTTATCGGTGCAATTCAGAAATACAAAGATAACACTTCGACTAAAGGACTTCCTTTATCGCAGCAGCCTTGCCTCAGCCCAGTTAGCATGATCGCCTGTGATGCCGTCACCGCCATCGCCTACCCGAAGTCGCAATTCCAATCCGCCGGAAATGTCCACACGCACAGCCTGCGGCGCGTCCTCCCAGGTCATTCTGCCGGATTCCCATCGCTTCGTTCCGTCCACCCACACTTCGAAGTCGCCTGTGCCCCGGTTGGCGCCGTCCATCCCCACCAGCGCCTCGAAAGTTGTGTACCCGCCATTGAGGGCATAGACCACCTCCGATACCGCATGCACGCCCAAGCCGCGTCGGAAATGGCGTCCGGCAATCGTCATGGGCTTTTCCCAAACGCTTTGGTTTCGCTGTAGTTTTCCCCAGCCCTGCTGCTCGGAAAGGGGTTCCAAGACATCGAGGAAAAGGCCGTTTATCCGTTCCACCCGGCGCGGACGCGTTTCCTGTTTAAGGTCCACTGCAAAAGCACCCGGCGCCAGCAAGGCCGCACCTCCCAGGGAGATCCATTCGGGCGCAGGCAGCGCATTCGGAAAGTCCGGTTTTCCGGTTCCCGGTTTCAGCGCCCACACCCACACGGAAATATCGGACACGTCCATATCCGCGGAAACGGTCAGTTTCAGGGTGGATTCCCCCGAGGGCAGTGCCGCCTCCAGGAAATTCCAATGCTCCGGAGGCGGGGCGGTCGATGCGGCAAAGCCCTGTCCTGAGCCTGTTGCGCGCGTTTCTACCGCCGCGTCATTTACGATAAGCTTCCCTGAAAGCCGGGGCGGCGCGTCCCCACCTTCCGCCAGCACCAGCAGGCGCCCTTCCGCCTCGTCGATGACCACACGGGTATCCAGCGTCGTTTCAAGCATACCGGCATCAAAGCCCTCCGCATCAGTCCAGTCCGGCCCCAAGGATGCCGTTTCTTCTTGGAAAGACACCCGGGTCACGCGGCTGGTACAGGAATTCACAACAACCCGGTTTTTCACACAGGCATCCGCACCGGGCAGGCCATCACTTTCATCGGTAGCGGGCCGCACACTCAACACAATGGTTTCATAAGGTGCGAGCGGCATCTCCACCGTATCCCCAGGATTTACATTCCGCCCGTAAACGCGCGGTTCCGGGTAGAGACTGATCAGGTCCAGCCCCGCGCCCGCCCCTTCGGGCAGCGCCAGGCGATAGGACTGCGGCGCAGCCCAGGGATTGCGCAGGGCGATCAACCCACCGGAATCGGTCCAGTGAGCGTAGCCGTAAGGCGTTCTGGGCATGGGCGCGTCGTGGGATTGCCAGGGGATGCCGTCACGCAGCCACGCGTCCGGACGCAACGGCACGGTGTGCGCGTTCACCAGGGTGTCTTCATTGGCGCGGGCCCAGCGCAGGGTTTCCGCGAGTCGTTTCCAACGCGCTTCATTCATGTGCTTCGGGTTGATATACAGCGACACGAACGCGTTCCCCCGGAGGAGGCACATAACCGCATCGTTCATGAACGGGTCGTTGCTCTGATGGATGATGCCCAGGATCTCCTGCGCGGGAACAGGCGAGAAGAGTCGGTCGGCGGACTGCAGGTTATAGTAGTCCCGGGCGGTGGTGTAACTCTCCCGGTAAACCGGGCACGGCACACGGCCGTACGGGGAGTCATCACCAAAGCCGCCGATCACGGAATTCAGGTAAAACAGCCACCATGGACTGGCATTGGCGTCGAAGGTGGCCTCAAACCAGACGTCGGGCGCTACGGCGCGCACGGCTTCAAAGGCGGCAATGCCACCGGCTGCCGTCGACTCGGAACTGTGGGGGCCGGCCTCAAAGGTGTCATCGCCGAGATAATACCCGTCTAACTTCACCTGGCGGATGCCGAAACGGGACACCATCTCCGTCAGCCGTTCCCGGAACCGGGCCGCGTAGCGTTCCCCGCCCAGGCTCAGCAGCCGCACCGGATTCGCGCTCCAGGGCACGGAAAAATCGAAGGATTCATAGCCCTGTTCCCGCGCCCATGCCGGGTCCAGGGCGGGACTGTAGAAGGAAGACGGCGAGACCCACAGACCGAGGCGCGCGCCCATCCGCTCCGCCGCGGCCTGGATGCGGGAGAAGCCTTCCGGGAAGAGTTTCGCGTCGATCTCCCAGATGCTTTGGGGATTGGACCAGCCCATGTCAATGGTAAAACTGTCCAGCGCGACGCCGTGCGCCTGGTAGAGTTCTTTTTCAAACACGGCCATCAGTCCGAGAATGTCCTGTTCCGAAAAAGGCACCGGCGACGTCCACCAGCTGTTGTAATTGAAATGCAGCCCGTGGGGCGCTGGGCGATGGGACTCGATGTAGCGGTGAAATGCCTCGCGTTCCCTGCCAGGCGCCGCCATCCCGTACACCGCGCACCTGCTTCCATAAGTCGCGCCCGCCGACAAGAGAGCCATGGGGCGATGCGCCACATACAGAGATGTTTCCTCCACGCGCGTGGCGGCCACGGGATATTCAATCCCCGCAAAGAAACCTGGCAGGAAGACGGGCATGCTCCGGGGAGGTGAAATACGAGGAACCTCCACCAGCAATGCCGCGTTGAATGTGTCCAGCAGCACTTCTTCCAGCAACAGCGGTGCTTCTGTATCTACCACGTTTAATTTCATCCATTTGCGCAGCACCCCCTCGTCCCGGAACCATTGCAGCTGAAGTTGAAGATCAAGGGCTGCCGTTTCCCCCACGTTCAGGGGCGCGTACGTGACAATGACGATTTCCCCGGCGGCAATATCACCTTCAATACTCGTTGGTGGAAGATCACCCTGCCAGCCGTCATAATCACGAAATCGGAGTTTCGGCGAACGCAGGGAAACGCTCAGTTCCGTATCAGCATTCATGATATGAAGCATATCGCCCTGCACGAGAAATTCGGGGGTTGCCGAAACCGCCGGTCGAGCCACTAGCGCAATGCAGAATAGTATCACCGCGAAAGTACAACGAGAGCACATGACATTTTCCTTTCAATGCCGCCGCTTCCAGCGCTTGAGGAGACTATACCGCCTGTGTGCGGATCAAAGCCACCGGCAAATGGTGAGCATTCACAAAACACTGGCACCGGCAACCCGAAAGCGGCTGTCACAGCAGGTACCATTTTTCCCGGTTGACCTTAAAGTGTCCACAGCGTCTCATTTTGGCATATAATACAGGCTATAAGCATATAAATTGGCGGCATTTCCCGGCACATTGTCCAGCCGCCTTTCCCCGCCGCTTGGCGGTCGTTTTTTCAGGAGTACCCTATGCCCGCAATAATTTCATCCCAGACTGCCCTGCCATGTTGAGTCCTGCCCTGATACTTCTGGCCGTCGGGTTTCTCGTATTGATGAGCATTCTTGCAAGCCGGGCATCTGAACGACTTGGCGTTCCGGCGCTAATTGTATTTCTATGTATCGGCATGCTTGCCGGCACGGATGGTCCCGGCGGCATAGAATTCGACAACGCCGCAGCCGCAAATTTTATCGGAACCCTCGCGCTGGCCTTCATCCTTTTTTCAGGCGGACTCAGCACCAACTGGCGCATTATGCGCCCCGTGGCCGTCCCCGCTATCATTCTGTCAACTTTCGGCGTGGTACTGACAGCTGTCCTGGTCGGCCTGTTCGCGTGGTACATTCTGGGCTTCACGATCCTGACCAGCATGCTGCTCGGATCCATTATTTCCTCGACAGATGCGGCGGCGGTCTTCTCCATTCTGCGGAGCCGTGGTGTAAGCCTGAAAGGCGAACTCAGGCCGCTTCTCGAACTGGAATCCGGCAGCAATGACCCTATGGCCGTATTCCTGACGCTGGGACTGACACAGGTGCTAACCCTTCCTGATTTTTCATGGCCCCATCTTCTTCCCCTCTTTCTGTTAAATATGTCCTGCGGCCTGTTCGTGGGCTTTGCCGTGGGCGAGGTTGCCGTGTTCCTGTTCAACCGGATCCGCCTGGAATATGACGGGCTTTATCCTGTGCTCAGCTTGAGTCTGGTCCTGTTAACCTTCGGGGCCGCGGAGGTACTCAAGGGAAACGGCTTTTTGGCCGTCTACCTGTGCGGTATGATGCTCAACGGATCTGATTTCGCGTTCAAACGCTACGTGGAGAAGTTTCATGACGGCCTGGCGTGGCTTATGCAGATATTCATGTTTCTCGCACTGGGGCTTCTGGTTAACCCGTCCCGCCTGCCCTCTATTGCCTCCCAAGGCATACTGGTTTCTCTGTTCCTCATGCTGGTTGCCCGGCCTATCGCAGTGGGCATAGGCTTGATGGGCAGTTCCTTCTCCTGGCGGGAAAGGACACTGGCTGCGTGGACGGGCCTTCGCGGGGCGGTGCCCATTGTCCTCGCCACATTTCCCCTGCTTGCCGGGTTCGAACATTCCAGCATGTTGTTTAATATCGTCTTCTTCATTGTGCTCACCTCCGTCTTGATCCAGGGCACGTTCCTGATGCCCCTGGCACGCCTGTTGAAAGTGGACGAACCGCTGGCCTCGAAACCCCTTTACTCACTCGAAATTGCGCGGGCGGGCCAGGCGCAGGGCGAAACGCGCGAAGTGCAGGTACTCCCCCACATGGCAGCCGCCGGCAATACCGTGGCGGACCTCGTGCTGCCGCCGGACGTGCTGGTCCTCCTGATCGGCCGGGGAGAGGAGTTCGTGGTGCCTCGCGGGCAGACACGCATCGAGCCCTATGACACGCTGCTGCTGCT
>JAAYBJ010000006.1 GCA_012730105.1 Candidatus Hydrogenedentota bacterium | reverse complement strand
GGCACATAGGTCTTCAGGTAGGCATAGGCCTCCTCCGCAGTGGTGCACACATGATAAAACTCGGTGTGGCTTTCCTTGATGAAATGCTCCGCGATGAGTTGTTCAAAAAAGCGGAACAGGTGGTCGTAAATACCGTTGACATTCAGGAAGACGCACGGTTTCTCATGGTACCACAGCTGTTTCAGCACCAGGATTTCCATGACCTCTTCCAGGGTGCCGAACCCGCCCGGCAGCGCGATGAACGCGTCCGCCCGCTCGGCCATGATTCTCTTTCGCTCGCTCATGGTGTCGGTCACCACCAACTCGTCCGCGTCGCGATAGGCCAGTTCCAGGTCCAGCAGTTTATCCGTGATCACGCCCACCACGCGCCCGCCGCCGCAGGCATGCACCGCCCGCGCGCACACGCCCATCAGGCCGACACGGCCGCCGCCGTATACCAGGTCGTGGCCGTGTTCGGCGATCAGTTCGCCCAGGCGCCCGGCTGCCGCCCGGTAGCTGTCCGACACCGCCTCGCTGCTTGAGGCGTATACACAGATCGATTTCATCGACGGGATTCTCCTTTATGTCCGTTCCAGCAGGCACACCGTTTCCACGTGCGGCGTGTGGGGAAACATGTCCACGGCGGTCACCTCTGTGACGGTCCAGCCGCCGGACAGGATCTCGCGCAGATCCCGCGCAAGGGTCGCGGGATCGCAGGACACGTAGACCATCTTTTTCGCCCGCGCCCCGGCCAGCGCCTTGGTGAGGGCACGCGCCCCCGTGCGCGGAGGATCGAGCACCACCGCGTCCCAGTCCCGGCCGGCGAGCCGGGCGTTCATGGCCGTTTCGTTTCCCTGCAGGTATGCCCCCGGCGCAAGACGCGCCGCGGCGTTGACGGCCGCCCGGGTGTGGTCGATGCCCAGCACCTTGCATTCCGGGTTGTACGGCAGGCTGAAATTGCCGTTGCCGCAATACAGGTCCAGCAGGCTTTCGGGTTGCCCGATACAGGCGCACACCCGCTCCCGCAGCAGGCGGTTCAACAGCAGGCTCGACTGGCTGAACACGCCGTTGACAATGGGCGCGCCGTCAAACAGAAACTGGTGGCAAGTGGTGTCGCGCGGGGTATTGAACAGGGGAAAGCGTTCCCGCGTCACGCGGTGGTCCGCGTCCATCCAGACCAGCGTCTCAGCGCCTTCCGGGTTAACTGTGACCAGGACATCCCCCTGCAGGCCCGTTTCCTGAAGGTATCCGAGGGCGGTGTTGAGGCGGTCGTGATTCAGCGGGCAGGATGACATGGGAATGACCGTATGGCTTTGGCGGGCATAATAGCCCACCGTGGCTCCATCCCCGTGAAATGCGGCGCGGGTGCGATACCCCAGGCGGCACGCGGGCTCTTCCGCCCAGCCGACCTCCACGCGCAGGCCGCCGATGCGCTGCAGGCTGTCGGCGACAATCCGCCGTTTCCAGTCCGCTTGCGCGGGGTAGGCAAAGGCCCGCCAGGAACAGGCCGAGGCGCACGGGCCCGAGGGGCAGGGGGGCGAGGCCAGGCGCGACGGGGAGGCCTCGAGGAGAACTTCCAGGTGCGCCCACACCGCGCGCGGTCCGCGCCGGTCCACGCGGGCGCGCACCGTGTCGCCCGGAAGCGCGCCCGACACGAAACAGACCAGGCCGGACACGCGCCCGACACCGTCACCGCCGTGGGCGGCCGCGTCTATGGCAAGTTCAATGAGGGTTCCGGGTTCAAAAGACGTGTTCATGGGACTCCACATAGTAACGCTAACTTAAGGCGTCTTTTTAGTATTGTAGACCGGGTGAAGCGGAACGTTTGGAAATGCCTGCAAAGCTTCCGCGACCTGAATACATGAAAAGGAAGGGGGTGCTCGAAAAAGCGGAGCGTAACCCGCCTTTCTGTCTAATAAACAATCTGTAATTCATGAATGCAGAAGCGGCGTCCCCGCCGCTTTCAACCCGGCAAGAATGCCGCATCCACCTCTTCAAGGTTTATGGAAAAAGCATCGCTGCATGAATGGCCTTCCCTTCATTGCTCGCCAGCGCCATTCGGGACGCCAAACAAAAGGCCCCGTTCCGGAAGATCACCGAAACAGGGCGCTGAAAATACGGATTGATAAAACTTACTTGCCGACCGACGCCTTCCACGCGGCATGGGTGCCCCGGGGCGATTTCACGAATTTGCCGGCCTTGATGTAACGGGCGCACACCTTAACCCGGTGAACACGGCCGTTTTCATCAACGACCCGGACGGTCTGGAGATTCGGTTTCCAGCGGCGCTTGGAAATACCGGTGATATTCTGACCGATACCGCCTTCACGTTTCGCTTTGCCTCGGCGTACTACCCGGTTGCCGACCTGGGGACGCTTGCCGCTATATTCACATACTCTTGACATAATGCGCTCCTTCACTCATAATTTCATAATACGCCGGGAATCCGGCGTAAACGGATGGCACCCTAAAGAGGACATACTGTACCAAATAAGGGAGGTAAATGCAAGTTTTTGACGGGATAAGGAGACGCGCGGCCGTCGTAACGGTTGCCACGCCCGCCGGGATGCCTCCGGCCGGGGATTAATGATACAATCACCGGGGCGGGAAGGAACATGCCGGAACCGGGCATGCCGCCCGGGGAGCAGGGGAAAGACGGGGACCTTCCTGTTCGGGAATGCTTCAGACTTTGGAAAAGGGAATAAGCCAGTGAACCGCGCCGATCTAGCAAAAATCATCGAACATACCCTGTTGCGGCCCACCGCAACGGAAACCGATATCCGCAACCTGTGCACCGAGGCCGTCGCCTACGGCTTCCGCGCCGTGTCCATAAACCCCGTGTGGACCACCCTGAGCGCCAAATTGCTACAGGGCCATGATGTCGCCATAGACGCCTGTATCGCCTTTCCCCTGGGCGCGTCCACGGCGCGCATGAAGGTGGAGGAGACCAAGGACGCGCTGCAGAACGGCGCCACGGAAATCGCCATGGTCATCAATATCGGCGCCCTGAAGTCCGGCTATGCCCAGTATGTGGAAAAGGAAATCGCCACCATTGTGAAAGCCGCCGCTGGCGCGCCCGTGAAGGTGATCCTGGAAACCAGCTGTCTCAACCAGGAGGAGAAGGTTGCCGCGTGCCAGATGAGCCTGCGCGCCGGGGCCACCGCCGTGAAAACCTCCACCGGATTCGGCGCTTACGGCGCCACGGAAGAAGACATCCGCCTCATACGGGCCACTGTGGGCGGCCACCTTGACATCAAGGCGGCGGGGGGCATACGCACGTATGGTGATGTGGTGCGCATGCTGGAGGCCGGCGCCACCTATGTCGGCACCAGCACGGGCGTGGAGATCCTGAACGACGCGCCCGAAAAATAATCTGGGGATATACAAGGGGCTTACCGGATGAATACTGGTGAAAGCGAGGCAGACATTCCTGTCTGCCTTTCTGCGGTTTGGCGGTAGCCTTTCCGTCTAGAACAAACCCACACGGTATTTAATGGTCAGATGCAGAATCAGGTCGAAGACGACGTCTTCCGGTGGAATGTCCCCTTCAACCGTGTAAAAGGGTTCAATGCAGTTGCCGCCTGAATCCGCCACGAGGTCATAGGGCGGGTCCGCCACCAGCCCGATGGAAGCGCCGAAACCGTCTGGATTTTGCGCCACGAACGCCCCTGTGCTTTCCCCATCCGCGCGCAACTCCAGAACAATCCGGTCAAGTGTACTGAAATCCCCGGTCGTCGCGGCAAATTCGATTTCATTCAGCAGCACCCCGGTGATTTTCATTGAGCCCAGAAACAGGGCTGGCAGGCCCGTAATGGAATCTTCCAGTTCAGTCAGGACGGTTTCCTGAAAAGTAGTCGCATTCTGGAACCCGCAGAGCTCGCCCAGCGAAAGGGGCCCCAGCACGATTTTCCCCTCCGCATTGGTCTTCAAGCCGGACGCGTTGGCCAACGAAGACTGTCCCGGCAATACAAGTTCCTTGAGTACGGGCACGGACACGTCAAAAGAACAGCCGGTCATGGAGACCGCCAAAACAACCAGCAACGCAGCATAGGATAGCCATAACTTCGCTCTGTTTCTCATAGCCCGTCCTTTCTTTAGGGGATAACCCCTGTATACACCCTGATGCAGTTGCACGAACATGCTCACCAGAACCGCCGGGATCACCATACCCCGATTGCGGTACATCCTGCCACAAAAAGTATAAAGAATAGCAGGAGAAGAAAACAACCGCATCCGCAGCATCCAAAGTCGGAACCGCTTCCCGAGGAAAAACGCTTTTCGATGAAGACATATTCCGTTCCGGCACGGGAACCCGATGCCCTCCGGGTTTCGGACACGGCGGTGTCCGGGTGTGGATACGTCTCGCCCGGGGCTGTTTCCGTTTCCGGGTCGCTTCCGTGAACCGG